>NZ_RQYW01000015.1 GCF_003932895.1 Leptotrichia sp. OH3620_COT-345
ACAGTATCGGCAACATTCTAAAAGGAGATAGATATGAAAAAAATAATAATGTTTTTAACCTTGTTACTGTTTGTATTAAGCTGTAACGATTCAGGTCTGAATAATGGAGACATAAATAAAGGAAAAGCTCATGGAGTTGAAGTGGAAGACTTACAGGTAATAGACGGAAAGCTTTATAAGTACGGAGAAGAAAAACCTTACAGCGGAAAAGTAATAACAAGAGATGAAAGAGGGAAAATAGCAGTAATAGAAACCTCAAAAGAAGGCTTAATAGAAGGAGAAGTAAAAACTTACTATGAAACTGGAAAATTAAAAGAAGAATACGGTGTAAAAGATGATAAAATAGAAGGGAAATATAAATGGTACGGAAAAGACCGAAGTATAGAAATAGAAGCAATATACAAAAATAATGAAAGAGAAACGGAAAAAGCGGTATCAACAAAAGATAAAAAACCTTATACGGGGACATATACCGAAACATATGAAAGCGGAAATATAAGTCAGGTAATAAAATTTGTCGAAGGAAAAAGAGAGGGCGAAACAATATATTATTATGAAAATGGGAAGATAAAGGAAAGAATACCGTATACACAGGGTTTAAAAGAAGGCAATTACTTTTATTACAACACATCGGGCGAAGTAATAGGTAAGGGAGTCTTTGTAAATGACAGAAGAGAAGGACAATGGCTCGTATATGATGAAGAAGAAAATACTCTTATAGAAAAAATATATTCAAACGGACTTGAAGAAGGTCCTTATAAAGTATATTATGAGGATGGAAAAATGAGAGCCGAAGGGACATATAAGTCAGGAAAGCTTGAGGGAATATATAAGGCATATTATGCTAACGGCAATATAGAAACGGAAGTAAATTATGTAAACGGAAAAAGAGAGGGATCCTATATAATAAATTATGAAAACGGTAAAGTAAGAGAAAAAGGAAACTATAAAGATGATAAACTTGTAGGAGATATATCGGTAGTGTATGATACGGGAGCAAAGATAGCAGATTTACATTATACACAGGATGGAAAGAAGACGGGGAAATGGATATATTTATATCCCGGTGGAAAAGTAGAACAGGAATTTACTTATGAAAATGACAAGCCGGTAGGGAGATATAGAAAGTATTATGAAAGTGGAAAAGTAAGTGAGGAAGGTCAATATAAGAACGGACTTCTTGAAGGAGAAGTAAAATTGTATTATGAAAATGGACATGTATCTTCCAAAGTAAGATTTATAAGAAATTCCAAAGAAGGAGAAGCGGTATCTTATTATGAGAATGGAAAAGAGAAAGAGAAGGGGACATTCAAACATAATAAATACGAAGGAAAAGTAACGGTATATTATGATAATGGAGAAACGGCCGTAGAACAGACATATAAGAACGGAAAGATAGACGGCAGTTATAAGGAGTATTATAAGGGTAATAAACCTAAGGTGACAGCAACGTATGTGAATGGAAAAGAAGAAGGGGAGTATACGG
This sequence comes from Leptotrichia sp. OH3620_COT-345, assembly GCF_003932895.1. Classification (NCBI taxonomy): domain Bacteria; kingdom Fusobacteriati; phylum Fusobacteriota; class Fusobacteriia; order Fusobacteriales; family Leptotrichiaceae; genus Leptotrichia; species Leptotrichia sp. OH3620_COT-345. The sequence goes on from NZ_RQYW01000015.1 coordinate 1,487, forward strand.
TATATTATGAAAACGGACAGAAACAGATAATATCAAAATTTAAGGACGGTCTTGCAGAGGGAGAATGGTTATATTATTATCAGAATGGTAAGGAAAGTAAGAAGATGAACTTTGTTAAGGGCTTGAAAGAGGGGAAACAGACAGAATATTATGAGAACGGTAATAAGAAGCTTGAGTCGGAATTTAAGAATGACATGGAAAGCGGGATATGGACTGTATATTTTGATAATGGGAAAATATCTACGACATTTTCATATTTGGAAGGACAGTTAAACGGTCCTGTAGTAATAAATGATGATAGAGGAATAAAGATAGTTGAGGGCTATTATAAGGGAGGCAAAGAAGACGGCAAGTGGATATTTTATGATGAAGGCGGCAAGGTGAAGAAAGAGGAGAATTATGTTTTGGGAAAGAAACAGTAGTTTAATTAATGTGGAAAATTTTGCTCTAACATTAAATCTTATTAATATGATTACTGGAGGAGTCCCTGTAACTGCAGCGTCGGGAGAAAATTTTAAAGTAGTTAATTTAGAATGATAGCAGGAGGGATTATTTTCAATTTTATAAATAAAGTAACAAGAAATGATACATTATTTAATACATTGCCTGCGCCAATACCGTCATCTTCTCCAACTCCAATACTGAGAAAATATACATTTAATAAAAAGTCTTATCATAGGGAAAAAGAATCTGCATCAAAATGAAAAGTAAAAGGACTTAATTATAGTGACGGATTAAATTTAGAGCTGGGTCTGAAATATAAATTTTTTAAATTTAATGTAACAATTACTTATGAATTGGGCAAGTCAAAAAATGACGTATTTAAAGTAGGATTTGAAGCAGAGTTCTGATAAACTGTTAATAATCTTAATCAATTTTATACAGACACTTTAATCACGGAAACGTATAAAAAGAAAAAGTGTCTTTTTAATTTTTTAGAAGTTTAATGAGTCAAAGTTATTCAAGTAATTTCATAAAAAATCAAACTGCATTTTAAGGTTTTATTAATAAAAAATAATATTTTGATAACGTAATATTGTGAAAAAAATAAAAACAGGTAAAACTAAAGTTTAAAAAGAGTGCATAAAAAAAGGAATCATTATTTTTCAAAATAAGATATAGATACAAAATTTTTTTAATTTTAAACTTATATATTTTTTATTTTTTACTTCAATTTTAAAATTAATTTATGTAATTGCAAGTTTTAAAAAATAAATCATTATATTTAGAATTTTTTACTAAAATAATAAAAACCGTTGAAAGAATTATTTTTAAAAATATATTCATAAAATATTTATAATAAGTATATAAAAGTATATTATATAATAAAAAAACTTGAAAATAAAATAGTAATATATTCTAATATAAAAAAAAATTTGGTATAAATATAGTTTTGGATTTATAGATAAAAAATATTATGAAATTACAATCCTTGCTTCAATATTTTTTATATTGTAAAATTAAATATCAAAAAGAAATTTAAATTGACATTGTTTTTCTCATGATTATATTATATAATGTTATAATAAAGATGAGGTGATTTAATGGTAAAAAACATAGCAGCTTTTTTTGATATAGACGGAACAATTTATAGAGATTCTCTACTAATAGAACATTTTAAAATGCTTGTAAAATATGAATATATAAATATGATGTCATGGGAAGGAAAAGTAAAGGAAAAATTTTCAAAATGGGAAACGAGAACCGGAAATTATGATGACTATCTCGAAGAACTCGTGGAAACGTATGTAGAAGCATTGAAAAATTTTAGTAAGGAAGATATGGATTTTATTGCCAAAAGAGTAATTGAGCTAAAAGGAGATAAAGTATATAAATACACAAGAGAAAGACTTCTTTATCATATCAAAAAAGGACACAAAGTAATTATAATTTCAGGAAGTCCTGACTTTCTTGTAGGAAAAATGGCTGAAAAGTATGGAGTTAAAGATTACAGAGGGTCAAAATATATAGTTAATGATAAAGGAATATTCACAGGTGAAGTGATACCTATGTGGGATGCCAAAAGTAAGAAGAAAGCAATATCTCAATTTTGTACTGAGTATGATATTGATTTGAGTAAGTCTTACGCTTATGGAGACACTACAGGAGATCTGACAATGTTTAAGCAGGCGGGAAATGCTATTGCTATAAATCCTGCGAAAAAATTGTTGATGAAGCTGAAAAAAGATAAGGAATTAAGAGAAAAAGTAAAAATAATAGTTGAAAGAAAAGATGTAATATATAAAGTGACTCCTAATGTAGATATACTTTAAAATTATATAAAAATGTGAGGTTTTATTATGAGTGAAAAAATGAAAATAGTATTTCTTGACAGAAAAACTGCGGGTCCTATAGAATTGAAAGAAAAATTTTCAAAATATGGAGAGTACATAGAATATGAAGATACAGATGAAAATCTTCTGGAAGAAAGAATAAAAGATGTTGAAGTGATAATAACGAATAGGATAAGATTAAGAAAAGGAAATTTTGAAAAAGCTCCGAAGCTAAAACTTATTTTGGTAACTGCTACGGGTTATAACCATATAGATATAAAAGCTGCAAATGAAATCGGAATAATTGTGGCGAATGTTTCCGATTATTCCACAGACTCGGTTACCCAGCTTACATTTACGTTTTTACTGAATGAGTTTACACCTGTATCTTATTATAATGATGAAGTGAAAAAAAATAACTGGGGAAATTATAAGATTCCTGAATATCAACTTTATCCTGTAAATGATGTTGATGGGAAAGTGATGGGAATAGTAGGTTATGGAAACATAGGGAAAAAAGTTGAAGAGATAGCAAAAATATTTGGTATGAAAACTATGATTGCAAAAATTCCCGGAAGAAAATATGAAATTGAAAGTAATCGTTATGAACTGGATGAAGTACTTGAAAAATGTGATGTTTTGTCATTACATGCTCCATTGACTGATTTGACAAGAGGACTTATAAATCTTGAAAGAATGAAAAAAATGAAGAAAAGTTCGATTATTATTAATTTAGCAAGGGGCCCTATCATAAATGAAGAAGATCTGTATTATGCCCTTAAAAATAAAATAATAAAATCGGCAGCTATTGATGTTATGAGCATAGAACCTCCAAAGGAAAATTCAAAACTTTTTGAACTGGATAATATTCTCATAACACCTCATATCGGCTGGAAATCTGAAAAAAGTATGAATAAATTAATTGATATTGTTGAAAATAATCTGAAACTGTTTCTGGAAAACAGACTTTCAGGAATACAAGAATGAAAATACTTAAAATAAGAGGTGATTAAATGCTGTCAAATACTTTTAACGGTATAAAACTTGAATTTGAAGGATTATATTATGGTGGAAATTATGATATAGAAATTTTTTCTGATGGAAGATTTTATTATTCATATATCGAAAATGATTCTATAGAAATAAAAAAAGGTTCATTTCAGATAACACAGAAAGAAGTAATGATTTTTGAAGAAATGATGGATTATTTTGAGTTTCTTAAAAATCAGAGAAATTATATGATAAATGAATACAGATTTGGTAATGGAATACTTGTAATACAAAAGAAAAACGGGCGTGAAGAAAAAATAAGATTGGGAAAAGAAATGATGTTTGAATATGCTAAAATACTCATAGATAAATATGTTTCAAAATCAAAGAGAGTTTTTTTGCTGGATACATATTTAGCAGAAACGAAATATATAAGAAATTTCAGCCTGAAAATAAAAGATGCGGGTATATTAGATTTATTTCGGGAATTTAACGGAGCTTCTTTAAATGCTGTTGCAGTTTTTAACATGGACAAGGAAAAAGTCGGATACATTCCTAAAGAACAAAATGAAGTTATAGCAAGATTAATAGATGCAGGTAAAAAATTAGTAGCTATACCTATTCCTTTTGATGGTGATGTAGCATTGAAAATATATATGATAGATTAGTAAAATTAAAAAAATAAATTATTTAATAAAACAGTTTTAAAATTAAAAGAAAATATATGAAAGTTGATTAATTATTCTTAAATACGGATAAATAAGATTTGAAGAGTATATTTTTATTCTATAATATCGACTGTGATATATTTCACTATGATTTTAGAACTGTTTATATAAATTAAAAAAGGAGATAAAGAAAAGTGTATAATGAAACAATTGAACTGATATCAGGTGCAGCAGAAAAGAAAGTAAAATTTCTTAATAAAAGTAAAATGAAATATTTTATTGCGGCTTTTTTAGCGGGAATGTATATAGGATTAGCGATTATACTTATTTACACAATAGGAGGACTGACAAGTGATTTTCCTTATTATAAAGTGTTAATGGGAGTAAGTTTCGGAATAGCTTTGAGTCTTGTAATGCTTGTAGGTGCAGAGCTCTTTACAGGAAATAATATGGTAGGGGTAGGAGCAGTTTTAAACAAAAGGATAAAAATAAAGGATGTTCTTTTATTATGGACGGTTTCTTATTTTGGAAATCTTGCAGGTTCAATAATGACGGCAGTAATATATGTGTTGTCTCATGCAGGGAATAAAGAAGTGACAGAATTTATGGTAAAATCTGCTGCTGCTAAAATTTCAGGTACTCCTGTCGAATTATTTTTTAGAGGATTATTATGTAATCTTCTTGTATGTTTAGCAGTACTTTCAGCAATTAAATTGAAAGAGGAAACTGCAAAACTCATAATGATATTTTGGTGTCTTTTTGCCTTTATAACATCAGGATATGAGCACAGTATAGCAAATATGACACTCCTAATGATAGGTATACTTGTAAGCGGAGCAGCAAAAATAACTATAGCAGGATATGTGTATAACCTTTTATTTGTTACTCTAGGTAATATAGCAGGAGGGGGACTTTTAGGTGTAGGATACTATTTATTAGGGAGAAATGATAAAAATGAGATATAATTAAAATTATGGAAGAAAATTTAAAAATATAAATTTTAATAAATGAGGAGGAAAATATTGAGAAATAAATAAGGGTATTGAAGAGTATAAAAAAATTGAAGATAGAGCGAAAAATTCCTATACATTACTAAATGAAAATAAAAATATAGAAATGGTTAAAAAAGCTGTTTTCCCTGAAGAGAATATTCCAAAATTTATTATGAACCGGCTGAATTAGAAAATGAATCGAGAATTAAAGATTTTCATGAATTTATAAATATAAAATATGAAAAAGTACATAAATTCATAGAAAAGTATGTAATTTAAAAAAAGTTGCAAAATACTTTGAAATGTGATATTATATTTACAAGAACAAAATACTAAGACAGAAAGAGTGGGATATTCCCACTCTTTAGTTTTGAATCAACTCTTTTTATGAGGAAAAACAGATCAAAATTTTGTATTTATATAGTTGAAACTTGATAGAGGTAACAAATTCTCATTGAAAGAAAGTTGAATTTAAAATAATTTATATCGAAAATTTTATTAAGCTTTAAATAATTAATAACATGGCAATGAATACTAACAGGAAGATAATAGAGGTGATAGTTGTGGAACAGATTTTAAGCAAATTTGAAAATGAAATTCAGGAACATTTGGACAGTATGGAGTTGGAGCTTGCAGATCTGGAATATATTCAGGAAGGGGGATACAATTATTTAAGAATATATGTTGAAAAAAAGAATGGTTCGACAAGTCTTGATGATTGTATTGAATTTAGTGAAAAAATAGACGGACTGGCAGATAATCTGATAAATGATAAATTTTTTCTGGAAGTATCTACGCCGGGAATTGAAAGAAAACTCAAAAAAGAAAGAGATTTTATAAGATTTTCAGGTGAAAAAATAAAAGTATATTCAAAAAGTCAGATTGAGGGAAAAAAGACTTTTGAAGGAAAACTTGAAAAATTTGAGGAAGGTATAATTTTTTTAACTGATATAAATATAGCAAAAACAGTGGAAATACCATTATCAAAATTGAAAAAAGCAAACTTAATATACGAATTACCGAATGACATATTAGAAAAAGAGGAGGAGTAATGAAATCAAAAGATCAAAGAATCTTTTTAGAAGCACTTGATGAACTGGAAAAAGAAAAGGGAATAGTTAAAGAAGAGTTGCTGGAAGCAGTTGAAACAGCTCTTTTAGCAGCATATAAAAAAAATTACGGAGAAAAGGATAATGCTGAAATTTCTATAAATCGTGAAACAGGAGAAGTTAAAGTATTTTCCAGAAGAAAAATAGTCGAAAAGGTTGAAAAACCTGAAGAGGAAATAAGCCTTGAAGATGCTCTGTCTATAAAAAAACGCTCAAAAATAGGTGACACAGTAGATTTTGAAATAAATGCAGAAAGTTTTAAAAGAAATGCTATTCAGAATGCTAAACAGATTGTTGTTCAGAAAGTTAGAGAATGTGAAAAGAAAAATATTTTTAACAGGTTCAAACAGATTGAAAAATCAATTGTATCGGCAATAGTAAGAAAAACTGATGAAAAAGGAAATTTATACATTGACATAAAAGGTTTGGAGGCGATTATACCTGAAAAAGAGCTGTCACCGGTTGATAAATTTATTCAAGGAGAAAGGCTGAAGTTATACGTAGGAAATGTAGAAGAGGCAACGAAATATACAAAATGTTTTCTTTCAAGAAAAGTGGAAGAACTCATGAAGGGACTTTTAAATATAGAAATACCCGAAATAGAGGACGGTACTATAGAAATAAAACAGGTTGCAAGAGAAGCAGGAAGCAGAACAAAAGTGGCTGTTCATTCTGAAGATCCGAACCTTGATGTAAAAGGAGCGTGTATCGGTAAAAACGGTATGAGAATACAAAGTATTATTAATGAGCTTAAAGGTGAAAAAGTAGATATAGTCCTTTGGAATGAAGATATAAGACACTTCGTAAAAAATGCTTTGAATCCTGCTGAAGTAATTTCGGTTGAAATAATAGAACAGGACGGAGAACAGATAGCGAGAGTAGAAGTTGAAGAAGACCAACTTTCTCTTGCAATAGGTAAAAAAGGACAAAATTCCAGATTGGCTGCTAAACTGTGCGGAATAAAAATTGACATTCATATAGTGCAGGCTGAGGAAGCAGAAGGAGTTGTCGATGAAATTGAGGAAAATATGGAAACTCTGGAAATGGAAGAGATAGAGAAAGCTTCAGAAACAGAAGAATAATTTAATTATTTAAGAAAATCGGAAAGTGGAAAATATATGCCGGAAAGAATGTGTGTATGTTGTCGTAACAAAGGAGAAAAAAAAGATTTTTTCAGAATAAGCCTTGTTGACAATAAGTATATTTTTGATGAAAATATGAAAGTACAAAATAGAGGAGCTTACATATGTAAAAATCCTCAATGTATTGATAAGTTATCAAAACATAAAAAGTATAATATTGAAATAGCGGAATTGTTGAAAATGTTAAAAAAAATTCAAAAAACCGGGAAAAATATAATTGACATTTTACGACCGATGAAAAATTCCGAATATTTCATATTTGGAATTGATGAAAATATTGACGGAATTAAAAAAAATAAAATAAAGCTTTTAATAATGCCTGTAGATATTAATAAAAAATATATTGACGAATTTATAAAATTAAAAGAAAAATTCAATGTGAAAATCATTGAAATTGAAAGGAAAACTGATTTGAGAGATATTTTTCTGAAAGATGTAAATGTAATAGGAGTTTTTGATAAAAAAGTTGTAAACGGGATATTAAATAAAGTGGAGGTGACAAATGAAAGTAAGGGTACACGAATTGGCTAAAGAGCTGGGTTATGAAAAAAGCGGAAGTTTCATTGAAAAAATAAGTGAAATAGGAATTAAAGACAAAAAACCGATAAGCGGTTTAACCGATGAAGAAGTAAAACTGATAAAAGAAAAGCTTTCAAATAACAAAAGCAATAAAAAAAGTGAAGGAAAAGAAATAAAGATTTCGGAGCAAAGGGAACATGTTATAAAAGAAAAACTGGTTTTTAATACAAAAAACAGTCAAATGAAAAAACCTGAAGCTAAGCAGGAGAATATAAAAGAAATGCCAAAAAGTAAAGAGAACGAAAATACACTGACCGGAAAAGAAGGAAACCCTTTTAGAGTTGAAAATAGGGAAAAATCTCGTGATAATAGAGAAGAAAGGTTCAATAAGGATACTCGTCATGTAAATATAAGAGAAAATAGGGAAAATAAAGAAAATAATGTTTCTGAAAAAGATAACTCAAGAAACGGTTTCAACAGAAATGAAAAAAGACATCATAATTCGTATAATGATAGAAGAAATGACAATAATAGCAGATATAATAATGAAAATAGAAATAACGAAAGCAGAAACCGTGAAAGATTTGACAGAAATTCAGGAAAAAATTTTGATCGAAATGATAATAAAAATTATCAAGGAAGAGACGGAAGACAACAGTATCAACCGAAAGATGAAAACAAAGAGCGTCAAGGACAGGGAGATAACAGATTCAATAGAAACAATAGAGACGGTCAGGGACAGAATAACAGAAATTTTGATAAGTCAGATAAGGGAAATTATCAAAATAAAGGAAATTTCCAAAATCAAAGTAAAGATAATCAAGGAAATAAAGACAACAAAAGATTCGACAGAGATAAAAAAGATTTTAAAAGAAGAGACGGAAGAACTTCTTTTGATAACAAAGGTAAAGAAGATTTTAAAAATGACAAAGGATTTGGAAATAAAAATAAAAAAGAAATTTCAAAAAATGAAGCCTCAGGAGCTGCTTCTCCTATAGCTGAAAAGCCTAAGGGAAACATAAAAGGGAAAGCAAAATTTGACAAGAAGAAATACGAAAAGGAAAAGAAGCAGAAAGAAGAAGAAAAGAAATTAAGAGAATTAAGATCTGATTTCAGGAAAGACGATAAAAAGAAAAAAGGCAGAAAAAAACAGGAAAAAATTATGAAAGATGAGATAATAAGGATAGAAGGCGAAAGTATAGGAATGATAACAATAAGAGAAGAGATTGTTATTAAAGATCTTGCGGAAAAATTAGGGATAAATGTTTCGGATATTATAAAGAAATTTTTTATGCAAGGAAAAATTTTGACTGCAAATGCTATTCTATCCTTTGAAGAAGCTGAAGAAATAGCACTCGATTACGATGTTATTGTGGAAAAAGAAGAAGTACAGGAAATAAGTTATGGAGAAAAATATAATCTTGAAATAGAAGATAAAGAACAGGATCTTATAACAAGAGCTCCCGTTATTACTATTATGGGACATGTTGATCACGGTAAAACTTCACTTTTGGATGCTTTAAGACATACTAATGTAATTGAAGGTGAAGCGGGAGGTATAACTCAGAGAATAGGAGCTTATCAGGTAAATTGGAAAGGTCAGAAAATAACGTTTATAGATACTCCGGGTCACGAAGCGTTTACTGAAATGAGAGCGAGAGGTGCCAATATAACGGATATTTCAATATTGATAGTAGCTGCCGATGACGGGGTAAAACCTCAGACAGTAGAAGCCATTTCTCATGCTAAAGAAGCAGGAGTCCCTATTATTGTAGCAATAAATAAAATAGATAAACCGGGTGCAGATCCAATGAAAGTCAGAACAGAGCTTACAGAGTACGGATTGATGTCACTTGATTGGGGAGGAAATACTGAATTTGTGGAAATTTCCGCAAAACAGAAAATAAATTTGGAAGAACTTCTGGAAACAATACTTATTACTTCGGAACTTCTTGAATTGAAAGCAAATCCTAAGAAAAGAGCCAAAGCTGTAGTTGTAGAATCAAGACTTGATCCTAAAATGGGAGCAGTTGCAGATATATTGATACAGGAAGGTGAACTTAAAATTGGAGATATATTTGTAGCAGGAGAAGCTCATGGAAGAGTCAGATCAATGGTTGATGACAGAGGTAATAAAATTGAAAAGGCATTTTTATCACAACCTGTTGAAATAACAGGATTCAGTGATGTACCTAATGCAGGTGATATACTATATGGAGTAAATAATGATAAACAGGCTAAGAAAATAGTTGAAGATTTTGTAAAAGAAAAGAAAGTAAATGATCAGAATAAGAAAAAACATATTTCATTGGAAAGTCTGTCACAGGAGTTGGAAGAGCAACAGCTTAAAGAATTGAAATGCATTATAAGAGCTGATTCAAAAGGTTCTGTAGAAGCGTTGAAAGAATCATTACAAAAACTGTCAAATGATAAGGTAATGATAAATATTATTCAGGCGAGTGCCGGAGCTGTAACTGAAGGTGATGTAAAACTGGCTGAAGCTTCTAATGCGATAATTGTTGCATTTAATGTAAGACCTACTACTCCTGCAAGAAATGAAGCGGAAAAGTCCGGAGTGGAAATAAGAAACTATAATGTAATTTATCATGTGACAGAAGAAATTGAAAAAGCGATGACGGGAATGCTCGATCCTGAATATAAGGAAGTTTATTTCGGAAGAATAGAAGTTAAACAAGTGTTCAAAATTTCCAATGTAGGAAATATTGCCGGAGCTATAGTTGTTGACGGAAAAGTAAGCAGAACTTCGAAAATAAGAATTATAAGAGACGGAATAATTATTTTTGATGGAGAGCTTGAATCACTGAAAAGATTTAAAGATGACGCAAAAGAAGTTGTTATGGGACAAGAATGCGGAATAGGAATTAAGGATTTCAATGATATAAAAGAAGGAGATATAATAGAATCTTATATTTTGGAAGAAATAACAAGATAATCTGGTCATTTTTAACGATAAAGTTAAATAATGAGGTGAAAAAATGAATGATAGAAGAAAAAAAGGTCTTGAAAAGGAAATATCAAGGATAGTGGGAATGAGTCTTTTAACAGAAGTAAAAAATGAAAAAATAAAAAATTTACTTTCTGTGCATAAAGTTGAATTAACAAAGGATGGAAGATATCTTGATTTGACGTTTTCAATTTTAGACTTGAAAAATAGTATAAACAAAGAAAAAATAATGGAAGATTTGGAAAAATTGAAAGGTTTTTTCAGAAAAATCATAGGTTCGCAACTGTCAATAAGATTTGTTCCTGAAGTGAGAGTACATCTTGATGACAGTGTAGAGCACGGAATTAAAATATCTTCAATACTGAATGAAATAAAACAGAAGGACAGTGAATAAAATTTGAAATGGGAAATAAAAAACTATGATAAAGATTATCTGAATTTTAAAAGTAACGAGTTTGGAGAAAGTGAACTTATAACCCGTTTACTTTTAAATAGAGGTATTTATTCAAAAAAAGAAGTGGAAAAATTTTTAAATCCCACTGAAAATGACTTGTTAAGTCCGTTTCTGTTTGAGCGTATGAATGAGGTTACTGAAAGAATACTGAAAGCAAAGAAAAATAAGGAAAAAGTAGTTATTTATGGAGATTATGATGTAGATGGAATATCTGCTACTGCATATCTTGTAATTGTCTTAAGAAAATTAGGGATGAATGTAGATTATTATATTCCAAACAGAGTTCATGAAGGAGCGGGAGTAAATAAGAATCTTATAAATTTCTTGAATAAGAAGAATACAGGTCTGTTCATTACTGTAGATACGAGTATTAACAGTCCTGAAGAGATACTCACTCTTCAAAAGAATAATATAGATGTTATTATTACAGATCATCATAGGCAGATAGAGGAAATGAAAGAATGTGACATATTGATGGTAAATCCTAAAATAAGCAGTAATTATCCCAATAAAAATTTATCAGGTTCGGGAGTAGCGTTTAAGCTTGCAGATGCTGTATACGAAAAAGCGGGGATAAATAAAAAAGTACTTTATGATTATCTGGATATTGTCATGATAGGTACGGTAGCGGATGTTGTTCCAATGACGGATGAAAACAGGTTTATTATAAAAAAAGGTCTTTATAATTTAAGAAAGACAAAAGTAAAAGGCTTGAAATACATATTGAATTATCTGAAAATTAATCCGAGAAATATAACTACAAGTGATGTAGGTTTTTATATAGCACCTATATTTAATGCCTTAGGACGAATAGATAATTCAAAAATGGTGGTCGAATTTTTTATTCAGGAAGATGATTATAAAATATTTGCTATAATAGAAGAAATGAAAAAAGCAAATAAAATACGACGTTATTTGGAAATAGAAATATATAATGAAATTGAAGAGAAAATACAGAAACTGAATAACCCGAAATATATTTTTATGAAAAGCAGAAAATGGCATTCAGGAGTTATAGGTGTAGTATGTTCAAGAATATCAATAAAATATAATATTCCTGTAATTTTAGTATCAATAAAAAACGGATATGGGAAAGCATCATGTAGAAGCATTGAGGGGCTCAATATATTTGATATGCTGAAAGAAACATCGGATAAATTTGAAAGATTTGGAGGACATGATTTGGCAGCAGGATTTCTGGTTTCGGAAAAATATTTGAATCAGATAGAAACATATCTGAAAAAGCGTTTAGTTACTGTAAATAAGTCAAGTGTCGAAAAAATTTTAAATATAGATTCTGAATTGAGCATTGAATATATAAATAAAAGTAAAGTTTTGAATATAAACAAACTATCTCCGTTTGGTTTAGATAATCAGGAACCGAATTTTATTGATAAAGGGATAAAATTTGTAAGTTTTTCAAAATTTGGAGTGAGTAGCCGTCATTTTAAAGGATTTATAAAAAAGAATGACAGAATTATATCGGTAATAGGATATAATCTGGGACATAAACTTAAAATGAAAAATATTAATAAAAAATATGAAATAGTTTATACCCCTGCATTTAAATCAATAAGAACCGATTTATTTATTGAATTGAAAATTAAAGATTTTAGAGAAAGTATAGGAGGATAGAAAATGGCAACAGTAAAAAAACTAAATGAAACAACTTATGAGGTAACTGTAACAAAAACAGATAATGAAGTAAAAAATATGAAAGAGCATGTACTTTCACATTTTAAGAATGCAAAAGTTTCGGGATTTAGACCCGGGCATGTTCCTAATGATGTATTGGAAAAAAAGTTTAAAAAAGAAATAAATGAGGAAATTTTAAATCATATAATTTCTGAAGAATATACAAAGGCGGTGTCTGAAAATAATTTAAAGCCTATAGCAAATATAAAACTGGAAAAATATGAGGTTGAAAATGATAAAATAGAAGTTGTATTCACAATCCCTGTATTACCTGAAATAAAATTGGGAGAATATAAAGGTATTGAAGTAGAAAAAGAAAAGCTTGAAGTAAATGATGAAAAAATAAATGAAGAAATGGAAAGATTAAGAGCAAACGCTGCAAAATTAAAAGAAGTGGAAGATAATGCAGAGGCTCAGCTAAACGATGTTACGAATATTAATTTTGAAGGATTTATGGATGGTCAACCTTTTGATGGAGGAAAAGCTGAAGGATTTGATTTGACATTAGGCTCAAAAAGTTTTATAGATACTTTTGAAGATCAGATAGTAGGACATAAAAAAGGTGATGAATTTGATGTAAATGTAACTTTCCCTGAAAATTACGGTGCAGAAAATCTGGCAGGAAAGCCTGCATTATTCAAAGTCAAGGTAAATTCAATTAAAAGAAAAGAAGAAGCTGAATTGAATGATGATCTTGCAAAAGAATTGGGATATGATTCAATAGAAGATATGAGAAATAAAACAAAAGAAAATATTATTAAAAGAGAAGAAAACAGAATTGAAAATGATTTTAGAAACAAAATAATTGAAAAAGTCACAAATGCTGTAGATTTAAAAGTTCCTGAAGAGCTGACTGAAAAAGAAATACAGTATAAGATAAATGAATTTTCTCAACAGTTGCAAATGCAAGGGATTTCATTGAATCAATATTTTGAAATGACAGGACAGAGTATGGAAAAGATGAAGGAAACAATGAAAGAAGGAGCAGAAAAATCAGTAAAAACTCAATTAGTTTTAGATAAAATTGCAAATGTTGAAAAAATAACCGTAACTGATGAAGATGTAGATAAAGAAATAGAAAGAATGGCTGAAATTTACAGAGTGGAAAAAAATGTAATACTTGAAGATGTGAAAAAATCCGGAAATTATGCCAGATTTATTGATAATACAAAATATCAGATAGTAAGTAAGAAAACTGTTGATTTCCTTGTGAATGAAGCAAAGTAAAGTCATTTCAGATTTTTTAGAAATATATAAAAAATGGAAATATATTATAAACAGTAGCTTTGAAAAAATTTACTGATAGAAATGTAATAGGAATTGTTGTGTAGAAAAAATAGAAAGTGGCGATAGCCTGAAAACTCAATAATTAAACAAGGAGGCAATATGTACAGTCCGGTAGTTATTGAAAATGACGGTCGTGGTGAAAGAAGCTACGATATATATTCGAGATTACTTAAAGACAGAATAATTTTTTTAGGAGGAGAAATAGAAGATAATATGGCAAATTCAATAGTTGCCCAACTTCTGTTTCTGGATGCTCAGGATAAAGAAAAAGATATAGTAATGTATATAAACAGTCCGGGTGGTGTAATTACTTCCGGATTGGCAATATATGATACAATGAGACATATAAAATGTGATGTTTCTACAGTCTGTGTGGGACAGGCTGCCAGTATGGGTGCTGTTCTTCTTGCAGCCGGAACTCCCGGAAAAAGATATACGCTTCCCAACTCGAGAGTCATGATACATCAACCATCAGGAGGAGCAAGAGGACAGGCTACGGATATACAGATACAAGCAAAAGAAATAGAAAAAATGAAAAAAGTACTGAATGAAATTTTATCTGAAGCTACCGGAAAATCAGTGGGAGAAATATACAATGACACTGAGCGAGATAACTTTATGTCTGCTGAAGAAGCAATAGAATATGGTATCGTAGATAAAATATTGTAATTTGACGAGGTGAAAAAATTGGCAAAAAATAAACATACCTGTTCATTTTGCGGCAGGGGGGAAGAAGAAGTAGAAAATCTTATAGGAAGCCCTGATAATAATTCATTCATATGTGACAGATGTGTAGATGACTGCATGGAACTTATAGATAATTATTATACAGGTGAAAAAAAAGACGGAATAGAAATTTTACTATTAAAACCTGCTGAAATAAAGGAAAAACTGGATGATTATATAATAGGACAGGAAAAAGCTAAAAAAATATTATCAGTTGCAGTTTATAATCATTTTAAAAGAATAACACACAAAATGAAAAATATAGATGATGTGGAATTACAAAAGTCCAATGTTCTTCTTGTAGGTCCTACAGGAAGCGGAAAAACTCTTCTTGCTCAGACATTGGCTAAAATATTAAATGTTCCTATTGCTATTGCTGATGCTACTACTCTGACCGAAGCGGGATATGTAGGAGATGATGTGGAAAATGTTCTGCTGAAACTTATAAAAGCGGCTGATTACGATATAGAAGCTGCAGAACATGGAATAATATACATAGATGAAATTGATAAAATTGCAAGAAAATCGGAAAATATGTCTATCACAAGAGATGTGTCAGGAGAGGGAGTTCAACAAGCATTACTGAAAATTATAGAAGGAACTGTAGCAAGTGTACCTCCTCAAGGAGGAAGAAAACATCCAAATCAGGAAATGATAGAAATAAATACAAAAGATATTCTATTTATTGTAGGCGGTGCATTTGAAGGATTGGAAGGAAAAGTAAAAAACAGGATAAATGAAAAAAAAGTAGGGTTCGGATTGGAAAATAACATTCAAAAACTTGATGATATGACTTTATTTGAAAATGTTTTACCTGAAGACCTTATAAAATACGGACTTATTCCTGAATTAATAGGCCGACTACCTATAATTACAGCATTACACGGTTTAGATGAAGATGCTATGATAAAAATATTGACAGAACCGAAAAATTCATTAGTAAAACAATATAAGAAATATTTTGAAATGGAAGATATTAGATTAAGCTTTGAAGATGATGCAATAGTTGAAATAGCAAAATTGGCATTAAAGAGAAAAATAGGTGCCAGAGGATTAAGGTCAATTATTGAGAATGTAATGCTTGACTTAATGTATGAAATTCCTTCAATGGAAAATGTAACTAAAGTAATTATTACAAAAGAAGCGGTTAATGATAAAAATAAAGTAATAATAAAGAAAAGTAAAAAGTAAAATAACCGTTTTATAAGGAAAGGGGAACAATGTCAAGAAAACCATTTATTGCGACGAGAGAACTTGTAGTATTTCCGAGTGTAGTTACTCCTATATTTATCGGAAGACAGTCAAGTCTAGCAAGCCTTGAAGAAGCTCTAGAAAAATTTGAAAATAAACTGATTCTTTCCACACAGAAAGACTCTAATGTGGAAGAACCTAAATTACCTGAAGATGTTTATGAAACAGGTGTTCTAGTTCATGTAATACAGACTGTGAAAATGCCTAACGGTACTGTAAAAGTTTTAGTAGAGGCAAAACATAGAGTATTAATAGGAGAATTTAATGAAGTAAACGGAGTACAATTTGCAGATTATGCAGAAATATTTCCTAAACCTATAGAAGAAAGTAAGGCAGAAGCATTAAAAAGAAAAGTAATAGATGAATTTTCAAACTATGCAAAAACTACTCAAAAAATATTACCTGATGTGATATATAATTTGAAAGAAGTAAGAAACATAGATAAAGTATTTGATTTAATTTGTACAAATCTTATGATTATGACAAAAACAAAACAGGAATTGCTTGAAATACTGGATGTGGAAGAGAGGGCATATAAAATTTTAGGTATTCTTGAAAAAGAAGTAGAGATATTTACCATTGAGAAAGATATAGAATCGAAAGTAAGAGAACAGATGTCCGAAGTTCAAAAAAACTATTATTTAAGAGAAAAAATAAAGGCAATGAGAGAAGAAATGGGGGAAGATGTAGATACTGACGATGAGATTGAAGAACTCGATCAGAGAGTCCATGAATCTCAAGTGCCTCATGAATTAAAAAATAAGCTTTTTAAAGAACTTTCCAGACTAAAAAAAATGCCTGATTTTTCAGCAGAATCTTCAGTAATAAGATCTTATGTAGAAACTGTGCTGGAATTACCTTGGGAAGAAGCTACAAAAGATGAAATAAATATTAATAAAGCTGAAAAAATTTTGAATGAAGATCATTATGGTCTAAAAGAAGTAAAAGAAAGAATTTTGGAATTTCTGGCTGTTAAAAAGCTAAATAATACTCTTAAAGGTTCGATTATATGTTTAGTAGGACCTCCCGGTGTAGGTAAAACATCATTGGCAAACTCAATAGCACGTTCTATGAATAGAAAATTTACAAGAATATCACTTGGCGGTCTTAGAGATGAAGCTGAAATACGAGGACACAGAAGAACTTATATAGGTTCAATGCCCGGAAGAATAATAAATTCTCTGAAACAGACAGGAGTAAATAATCCTGTTATGCTGTTTGATGAAATAGATAAAATGGCTTCGGACTTTAGAGGCGATCCTGCTTCGGCAATGTTGGAAGTTCTGGATCCTGCTCAAAATCACACATTTGAAGATCATTATATAGATTATCCTTTTGATTTATCTAAAGTATTTTTTATATGTACTGCAAATGATTTAGGGGGGATACCGGGTCCGTTGAGAGATAGAATGGAAATAATATCTATAGAATCTTATACGGAATTTGAAAAACTCAATATAGCTAAAAAATATCTTATACCTCAAACCCAGGAAGAAAATGGACTTAAAAATTATAAAATTCCTTTTTCTGATGCTTCAATATTTAAAATAATAAATGAATATACAAGAGAAGCGGGAGTAAGAAATTTACGTAGAGAAATAAGTAAACTGTTCAGAAAAATGGCTAAGGAAGCTTTGACATCAAAAACAAAAAAATTATCTGTAACTGAGGCAAAAATAAAAAATTATCTTGGAAATCCTAAATACAGGGAAGATAAAGTAAAAGAAAAAACAGGGAAAATAGGAGTGGTAAACGGTCTTGCATGGACGGCGGTAGGCGGTACAATGCTTGAAGTTCAGGCTGTCAGAATGGAAGGAAAAGGAAACCTCCAGCTTACAGGGAAATTAGGAAGTGTAATGCAGGAATCTGCGAAAGTTGCTTATTCATATGTAAGGCATATAAAAAATAAACTTGGAATAGAAGGTAAATTTAATGAAGATACCGATATACATCTTCACTTTCCTGAAGGAGCTGTACCTAAAGACGGACCGTCAGCAGGTATTACAATAACTACCGCTATAATATCAGTACTTACGGATAAAGAGGTAAGACAGGATATAGCAATGACGGGAGAAATAACTATAACAGGTGAAGTTCTTGCTATTGGAGGAGTAAAGGAAAAAGTAATAGCAGCTCATAGAGTAGGTATAAGGGAAGTTATACTTCCTATCGATAATAAAATTGATGTTGAAGAACTTCCGGAGGAAATAACTGAAGATATGAATTTTATATTTGCAGAAACTTACGAGGATGTAAAAAAAGCAGTTTTTGTAAAAGAAAAAAAGAAACAAAAAAGTAAAGTTTCAGAAAAAAAGAAAAAAACAAGAAAAAATAAAAAATTGGAATAAAAAATAGTTTAACCTAAATTTTCTATACTTAAAAATATTTTTATTCATAAATGCTAATTATCATCTTCACATTCGGTCTATTAGCTGCAAAATTGTTTAATCTTCAAAAATAAATATTATGCTTGGAAAACAAACAGTGAACTTAATTATGTTTAAACGACTGTTTTCCTGAACGGAATAATTTTTATTTCTTAGAAAACTTTGAGTGTTGAGAAAATAAGAAATAGGATGGTTATAGCATATGATGTAAAAAATGGAGAGATTTTAAGTATAATGAGTGCTTTTGAATATAAAATTTTATAGTTGATAATAAAAAGAAATAATAGCAGTATAAGGTTAATTATAAAATTAATGAATATGCAGAAATGTTTATAAACAGCTTTTCTGCATATTTTTATTTTATACTTTAATAAAATATGTTACAATACTATAAAAATAAAAACAGGAGATAAAAAATGGAAAACTTGAATAATATCATGGAAAATTTAAATAATTGTCTTAATGAAGTTGCAAAATTTCAATTACAAAGCTTAGAAAATAGAACATTTAAAATTGAAGAAAAAAAAACAGAATTTGATATGGTAACTGAAATTGACAAAAAATCCGAAAAAATGATAATGGAATTTATCAAAAATAATTATCCCGGTCATGCTATACTAACTGAAGAAACAGGATTTCATGTTGGAAACAAAGAAAATAAATATGAATGGGTTATAGACCCTATTGACGGTACAACAAATTTTATTCATGGTTTCCCTTTTCATTGTATTTCAGTAGGATTAAGATACAAAGGTAAAACAGTATTGGGAGTAGTAAATGCTCCTCAGCTGAATATAGTTTTTTCAACCATAAAAGGGAAAGGAGCATTTAGGAACAGCAAAAAAATATCTGTTTCAGAAATTGACACACTTCATAAAAGTATAGTAGTTACAGGTTTTCCATATGAAAGAGCTATTGAAAATCCTAATTTAAAATGTTTTAATAATGTGGTGAATAAAGTCGCCGGAATAAGAAGAACAGGAGCTGCGGCACTTGATTTATGTTTTGTGGCATCAGGAA
Organism: Leptotrichia sp. OH3620_COT-345; assembly: GCF_003932895.1. Lineage (NCBI taxonomy): Bacteria > Fusobacteriati > Fusobacteriota > Fusobacteriia > Fusobacteriales > Leptotrichiaceae > Leptotrichia > Leptotrichia sp. OH3620_COT-345. The sequence goes on from NZ_RQYW01000015.1 coordinate 20,965, forward strand.
ATTTTGATGCATACTGGGAATATAATGTAAAAGAATGGGATATATGTGCAGGAGAACTTATATTAAAAGAAGCGGGGGGAACTTCTCAAAAATTTAGTCAAGGTCATAATGTTTTATTTTACTTTGGAAATGGAAATATAGATAATACGATGTTAGAAATATTATTGTAAAATTTATTATAAAAGATATTTAGGGAGTGAATATGGACGATTTATCTGAAGAAAAAAAAGGAAAGCTTGTAAAAAATATAAAAGAAGAAATAGAAAATGAAAAAAGAATACATAAACTTTTAGAAAAAAAATTTTCCGAAGTTACAGAAAAAAATGAAAAATTAAGTTTTTCGCGGAAACTTTCCGATATAGTTGTAAATTTTGTTGGAAGTTGGAAATTTATTATATTTTTCTGTTTATTTTTAGTTTTTTGGATTACAATAAACATATATCTTTTAGTTGGAAAAATTTTTGATCCTTATCCTTTCATATTACTGAATCTTATTTTATCAAGTTTGGGAGGATTACTGTCTATTCTGATATTAATGAGCTTGAACAGAAAACAGGAAATTGACGGAAGGCAGACAGAAAATAATTGTAAAATAAATCTGAAAATGGAAATTTTAATGGAAGATATACATTATAAACTTGATGAGCTTTTGGAAAGGCAAGAAGAAATAATTGAAAGGATAATTTATCTGGAAGGAAGAAAGTCTGATTTTAGCCAGAAAAAATATAAATTTATGAAAGATATTTTTGATAAAACCGAGTAATCACCACATAATAAAGAAAAAATTAACTTGAATACCTTCTCTTTTCTTTTTAAAATTATATGATATAATATATGTATGAACAAATGTTAATATATGTAAATATATCATATAAATATTTTAGGAGGTCATATTATGGCGGAACAGATGAAAGGATTTGCAATGAAACGTATAGGAGAAGTAGGTTGGATTACAAAAGACAGACCTGAATGCGGACCTACAGATGTATAGTTAAACCTTTAGCATTAGCTCCATGTACTTCAGATATACACACAGTTTATGAAGGAGGAGTCGGAGAACGTTTTGACATGATTTTAGGGCATGAAGCTTGTGGAGAGGTAGTTGAAGTAGGTGCTCTTATCAGGGATTTCAAAGTAGGTGACAGAGTTCTTGTAACAGCTATAACACCTAACTGGAATTCAGTAGAAGCTCAGGGAGGTTATGCAATGCATTCGGGAGGAATGCTTGCAGGATGGAAGTTTTCAAATGTAAAAGATGGTGTTTTTGCTGAATATTTTCATGTAAATGATGCTGATGGAAATTTAGCATTAATACCTGAAGGTATGGATTACGGTACAGCATGTATGCTTAGTGATATGGTTCCTACAGGGTTTCACAGTGCTGAACTTGCAGATATCCAGTTTGGAGATGTAGTTGCCGTATTTGGTCTTGGTTCTGTAGGACTTATGGGAGTTGCAGCAGCAGCATTGAAAGGAGCAGGGAGAATATTTGCAATTGATTCGAGAGAACAGGTAGTTCCTATTGCAAAAGCATATGGAGCTACGGATATAATTGATTTTAAAGTTGCCCCGACAGAAGATCAGATTATGGAACTGACTGATGGAAAAGGTGTAAATAAAGTTATTATAGCAGGAGGAGATCAGAGATTATTTGCTACTGCAATGAAAATTTTTAAACCGGGCGGGCGTATCGGAAACGTAAATTATCTGGGAAGTGGAGACTATGTTCAGATTCCTAGAGTTGAATGGAGAACAGGAATGGCACACAAACAGATTTTTGGAGGATTAATGCCGGGCGGAAGATTAAGACTTGAAAAACTTGCAAGATTAATAGAATTTGGAAAACTGGATCCGAGTTTAATTATAACTCATAGATTTGAAGGATTTGAAAATATTGAAAAAGCATTGGAACTTATGAGAACTAAGGCTGACGGAGTAATAAAACCTGTCGTATACATGACTTCACAAAAAGTGAATGAATAATTATACTTTTAAATAAAAATTAATAGGCTGTCTCAAATATGGATATAAAGTTATCCTTATATTTTCTCTATAATTTCTATTATTTATTTGAAATAAATGGGAAAATATAAAAATAGAATTGCCAATTCTATTTCGGGACAGTCTTTTAAGTTAGTAGGGGGACAATAAGATGAAAGTATTTATCCTTTCAGGATTTTTAGGTGCAGGAAAAACAACATTTATTAAACAGATGATAAAAAGTACGGGAAGAGAATATGTAATATTTGAAAATGAATTTGGAGATGTAAATATAGATGGCGAAATTTTAAAAACTGATGTGGAAAATGACAGTAAAAATATGGAAATAAAAGTTTGGGAAATGACAAGCGGTTGTGTATGTTGCAGTACAAGGGCCGACTTTCTTTCTTCACTTTTAGTAATTGACAATACTCTCAATCCTGATTTTTTAGTAGTGGAACCTTCGGGAATAGCTGTTTTAAGTAATATTTTAAACAATATAAATAAAATAAAATATGAATGTATAAAACTTCTTCCTCCACTGACAATAGTAGATGTAAATACTTATTTTAAATATAAAAGTAAATACGGTGAAATATTTATCGATCAGATAAAAGAAGCGGCACGTATCCAGTTTTCGAAAATTGAAAATATATCTGCTGAAGAAATTGAATTAATATGTAAAGATATAAAGTCCTTAAATACCAATGCAAAAATTTATAAAACTGATTACAAAAAACAAAAAATAGAATATTGGAATGAATTATTCGAGGGAGAGCTTATTAAATTTGAAAATAATGATATAATTGAAATTAAAGATAAAATGCAAAATATGTCTTATAAAAATGCTTATGTCAATAATATAGGTGAACTTGTCTTATTTCTTGATAAAATTGTATTTGGATATTTTGGAGATATAAACAGAGCAAAAGGAGTATTTAAGACTCATGGATATAATTTACATTTTGATGTAGTTGATACGGAATATAACATATCTTTTTCAAATGGAAATGAAGAAAATAATACTGTATTTATCGGAAAATATATTGATAAGAAAAAATTAAAAAAAGAACTTGAAAGTTTTTTTCTCTAAAAATTTATTGTCAACTTTAAATTTTTACTGTTAACTGTAAATTTTTCTATAAAATTTTAATGTTAAGAAAAAATATAAAAGTGTATGTTATAAAATTGAAATTATAAAAAAATCTCATATTCAAATTATCTTAATAAAAAAATATGATATAAGAATGAGTGTAAAAAAATTACTGTTTGTGGAAAGAGAGTTTGTGATTTTTTTAGTGAATAAAATGTTTTTAAACGGAAAATAATTTGAGTTGGAAAAGAATATAAATAAACATCGGTACAAGTATAAAGGAGATATAATGAATATATTTGAAATTGATAAAGTTCCTGAAAATGAAGAAATTATTACAATTCTTGAAAAAAGAGATAATATAAAAATAGAAAGAATATTATCTAAAGGTCAGACTACAGAGTGGATGATACAGGATAAAAATGAGTTTGTTCTTTTAATTCAAGGAAGTGCAATAATTGAGTTTGAAGATAAAAAAATAAAAATGGAAAAAGGAGATATTGTTTTAATAAATAAAGGAGAAAAGCACAGAGTATCATTTACGAGTGAAAATCCTTACTGTATATGGCTTTGTGTACATTTTTAGAAAAAATTGTAAAATTAAATACAAAATTATTTGTAACATAGATATTTTTTAAGCCGGATTGACAATGATTTATTTAAATTGTACAATATAAAAAATAAAATGATAAATACAATATATATAATTTATATATTATTAGAAATTATAATGGATATTTATAAAAAAGGATAAAAGATAAAAATGTTTTAAAACTTAATATATGAAAGGAAGACATTTTTTTGAATATATGAAAGATAAAGAAATATTTTTAGAAAAGATTAAACATAGGCAAACGAAAATTTATAAATACAGAAGTTGAATTTTATTAATAGAAATATATTTTAAAAATTTATTTTGAAATTTGAAATTAAGAAAGGAGAATGTCAAAAAAGGAAATTATGAAAAATAAGATGCTTGTAATAATTTTAATATTTCTGAGTATAGTAACATTTGGAACAACTGAAACTGATGCTAAGCTTAAAGTTGCAGTTATTTATTCAGTGAGAGGAAAAGGAGATAAATCATACAATGACTTTGCTTATGAAGGACTTATGAAATCGAAAAAAGATTTTGGAATAGAATTTAAAGAATTTATTCAGAAAATTTCTATTTTGGATATAGAAGATCAATTAAGAGCGATGGCAAAAAGTAAAAAATATGATTTAATAATAGGTATACCAAAAGCAATAAAACTTGGAATTGAAAAAATTGCAAAAGAATATCCTGAGCAGAAATTTGTAGTTGCTTATGAAGCTCCCGAAATTTCTTTATCTAATGTAGCAACGATTTTGTTTAAAGAAGAAGAAGGAGGGTTTCTTGCCGGAATTCTTGCCGGAATGATGACAAAAAGTTATTCTGTAGGATTTATGGGATCCACTGAAACTGAAAATGTGAAAAGATATGAAAAGGGATTTAGGCAGGGAGTAAAATATGTAAATAAAAATACGATTATTTTTAGTTCGTATGTAGATGGTGAAAATCCTTATTTCGATATTCCGCTGGCTAAAAAGAAAACTGAAAATATGATTAAAAAGAATAGAATAGGAGTTATATTCCATAGTGCAGGAGGAAGCGGAATAGGTGTATTAAATGCGGCACAGGAAAATGGAATATTTGCAATTGCTTCAGAACAGAATGAAGATAAACTTGCACCGGGTACTGTATTGACATCTGTAATGACAGATTTAAGTATTCCTTTATACTATATAATAAAAAATACCGTTAAAGGGAAATTTAAAGGAGAGGAATATTATTTCGGACTTTCGGATAATGCTATAAAAGTTACCGATTTTAAATATACGGTAAATATAATAGGAAAAGAAAAATTGAATAAATTTCAGGAAATAAGGGAAATGATAAGAGCAGGAAAAATAAAAGTTCAGTATTAAAATTTTCGGAAAACTTTTAATGTAGTTCCCCGAAAATTATAAAATGAATATTGAAATATTATTTAATAATTTTTTGATTTTTGTCTGAATTATAAGAATGATTAAAAATAGGTTCCGTTAGTTTAAATGAAAAATCTTCACGATTTACAAATCCAAGTGTGGAATCACTTTCATATAATTGATATAAAAAATTTGCTATTTCATCACTTGTATGGTACATACTGAAGTTTTTATCATAGTCGTAATCAGATATATTATTTGCGATATTTCCAAACTCTGTTTTTGTAGCTGCCGGAGCAAGAATTTTTGCTTTTAATTTTGAACCGTTGGAAATCAATTCTCTTGCCAGACCTTCAGTAAATGAACTTACATAAAATTTTGTAGCACAGTAAACTGTAGCATGGGGAACAATAGTATACCCTCCTGCTGAAGAAATGTTAATTAGCTGACTCCCCTCAATATTTTGATAATCTTTGACATATAAAATCGACAAAATCGTTAGAGTTTCTATATTTAATTTTATCATATTTCGAACTTTTTCAAGAGGATATTTATCTATATTCTGATATAAACCGAAACCTGCATTGTTTATCCAAACTTCAATATCGTATTGTTTAAGAGATGAATACATTTTTTCAATGTTATCAGTATCTGTAAGATCAAAATTCTTAATAATAATATCTCTTTCGGGATGAGAGATAAGTATCTCATTTTTTAAATTTTCCATTAATTTTTTTCTTCTTGCAATTAAAATAAGATTTTTTTCTTTTTTTGCAAAGTATTTTGCCGCCGCTTTTCCAATTCCTGAGCTTGCACCGGTAATTACCATATATTTTTTAGACATAACTTGACCTCCATAATAAAAAAATTATTTAATAAAGTATAACAGTTAGAGTATAGTGTAAGTCAATAATTATTTATTTTCGGGAGATGATATGAATATAAGTGAATTTGGGAAAAAATCAGGTTTGACAGTATATACAATAAGATATTATGAAAAAAAAGGATTAATAAAGGTAAAAAGAGATGAAAAAAACAGAAGAATATATGATGAGAATGATATAGAATGGATTAAATTTGTAAAGAAACTGAAAGATACGGGAATGCTTCTAAGAGATATAAAAATTTATTCGGAATTAAGGTATAAAGGAGACAGTACAATAGAAAAAAGAATGGATATACTATATAGTCACAGAAAATATATAGAAAATGAAGTAAAAATTTTAAAAAATTATTTAGAAAATTTGGATAAAAAAATAGAAATATATAAAATAAAAATATTAAACGGAGAAAAAAATAAAAATGAAAAAATTTAATTATAAACCATTAGTTGACTATATTTTTTATCATAATATGAAGTATAAATCTCCTGAAAAAGCGGGAACAGATAAGGAGAAAATGGAAATTTTCAGGGAAAAAGGGCAGAAAGCAAGAAAAATATTTACTGAAATTGCTAAGAATTTTGAAGGCAAAATGCAAGGATTTAAATTACAAAAAGTAAGTGGATGGATGAACCAGGCACAAATAGCCCGTTCTTATTTCTGGGTGTATTTAAAAAAGGAAAGTGAAAAGCGTGATGAATCAGGTCTAGCATTAAGACTTATAGAAGATAAAAAAGAGTTTGGAATTTCTCTGGAAGTAAGTTTTCTTGAAAGAGGAATAGGAGAAAATACACTTAAATTTCAAAATAGAGTTTTAGAGATTCCTATTTGCTCACCTCTTTACTATTATGTACAAATTAACGGAGAAAATTTAAGGATAGCTGGGAATGAAGAAAATCGCCAAAATCTGATAAAAGAAGTTAAAATAGAAAAAGTAAGAAAAGTTCTTGTCAAATATGACATAGATGAAATAGAAAAATTTCAGACTCATGATGAGCTAAGTGAAGAGTTGTTAAAAGGATATATTCTTTTGAAACCTTACTATGAAATAACGAAAAGATAAATTAAATTTTTTTGTAAAGATTTATTATTGCTTTAACATTTAACCTACTGATTATAAAGTTTTTTGATCCTTCAAAATACTTAATTGTGTTTGAAAAACTTGAAAATCATTTACTCAGATAGAAGATTTTTCGGTCAACATAGTTTCTTTTTTTAGAAAAATTTTGAATATTGGAAGCAGTTTTAAATATTAAATTAAAATAATAAAATACATATGAAATGGAGATTTTTATGTCAAAATATAAAAGTTTCCTTTTTTTTAATTTATAATATAAATATAAAATTGAAATTTTAAAAGTTAAAATCCCGACATTCAAATTATTCAACAAAAAAATATGAGAATGAGTATTTAGAAAAATCACTGTCTGAGTAAAGAAAGTTTGTAATTTTTAGTGTATGAAGTGTTTTTAAATATAAAATAATTTGAGTTGGTAAGATTTTTGTCAAATTTTTTGCAAAAAAGTTTAGAGAAATTTGCTAGTTTTTCTAAAAAGTTCGAAAAAGAGTTTTGAGTATTTTTTTGTATTGTATATAAAAGTTAATAATCTATTATATATAGATTGTCTAAACGAAAATAAAAAAAAATTAAAAAAATAAAGAATTTAAGGTATTGAAAAATAATTTAAAATTTGATAGTATATTAAAAGTTTAGAATAATGAATTATAGAATGGAGTTTAATTTATGAATATACTGATTGATTACAATATTTACAATAGATTTAAATTATTAAATTTTGATTTTATATTTAAGTTTTTCCATAATAACATAAATAAATTTATTACTTTTTATTATTTTAAAAACCGATATAATTTATACATTAATAGAGAATAATAATACTTTATTCAAGTATTTATTATTCTTTTTTTATAAATAAAACTTACAGGAGGTAATAATAATGAATCAAAAAGATATTATTTCAATGAATGACATGAGCAAAGAAGAAATTTTGAATATTTTGGGATTAGCACGAAGAATTGAAAATACTTCTGAAGAGGAAAAATTAAAGTTTTTACATGGAAAAATAGTTTCTACTTTATTTTTTGAGCCGAGTACGAGAACAAAAATGTCCTTTGAGTCGGCAGCCCAGAGATTGGGCGCAAGAATACTTCATTTTCCTCCACTAGATCAAACATCTATAAAAAAAGGGGAGTCATTTACAGATACCATAAAAATGGTAGAGTCATACTCGGATGTTATAATAGTCAGGCATCCTCATGACGGAGCGGCACGATTGGCGGCAAATACTTCAGAAAAACCTGTATTGAATGCCGGAGACGGTTCAAATCAGCATCCAAGTCAAACATTACTTGATTTATATACAATCATGGAAGAAAAAGGAACTTTGAAAAATATCTCCATTGCTTTTGTAGGTGATTTGAAATATGGAAGAACAGTGCATTCCCTTGTAAAAGCCTTTTCCCATTTTAATCCTGTAATTTATTTTGTTTCTCCTGAAATATTGAGAATGCCTCAATATTTACTTGATGATCTTGATAAAAATAATATAAAATATGAAGTTCTCGAAGATTTTAGAGAATGTCTGGAGAAAATAGATGTATTTTATATGACGAGAATACAGAAAGAAAGATTTCCTGATGTAGAAGATTATGAAAAAGTAAAAGGTGTATATATTATAAATAGAGAAAATATAATTGGAAAATGCAAAGAAGATATGATTATACTTCATCCGTTACCGAGAGTAGATGAAATATCCACTGACTTGGATAATACAAAACATGCGCTATATTTTAAACAGGCAAAAAATGGAATTCCTGTAAGACAAGCAATGTTAATGACTGTTTTAAACAAAATAGAAAATATATGTAAAATGGAGGTTCAGTAATGGAATTACAAATAACAGCTTTAAAAAACGGGATAGTTATTGATCATATTCCTATTGAAAAAACATTTCCTATTGTTGAAATATTACATTTAAGAGAATATGGAGAAATAGTAACAGTTGCTTGTAATTTAAAAAGCAGTTCATTAGGAAAAAAAGGATTAATAAAAATAGAAGATAGAAGTTTGGGAGAAAATGAACTGGGAGAAATAGCGATTCTTGCTCCTGATGTTACAATAAATATAATTGAAAATTTTAAAGTCGTAAAAAAAATTAAATTAGCAATACCGAATGAAATTACAGGATTAATAAAATGTAATAATAATAAGTGTATATCAAATCATGAAGAAATAGAATCAAAATTTATAAAAATAGTAGATGAAGATAAAATAAAATACAAATGCTTTTATTGTGAAAGAGTAATAGCAGAAAATGAAATAGAACTGAAACCTTTATAAAAAGATCTGAAAGAGGTAATATATGTACAAAAGTGGTATTAATAACGGTAATTATAAATGTTCAGGAAAAAAGACGGGATTTCTGGAAGATGTTACTGTATCTGAAAATAAATATTTGGGAGCGGATAATTATTTAATGAAAGTTTTTTCTGAAAATGTAAAAAAACAAGTTACAAATCCGAAAGCAGGACAGTTTTATATGCTTAAACTGAGAAATCATATAAGAATATTGAGACGTCCTATAAGTTTACATAGTGTAAATTTTAAAACAGGGGAGTTGGAGTTTCTTTATAAAGTTATAGGAAAAGGAACAGAGGAGTTATCTATACTTCAAAAAGGAAGTATACTGAATATACAAGGTCCTCTCGGAAAAGGGTTTGATATATATAAAAAGTCTGAAAATATTATTGTTATTGGAGGAGGAATAGGACTTGCTCCTTTAAAGCAGTTAATAAAGGAACTTTTAAAATATAAGGAAAATAAAAATATTATTTTTATTGCAGGAGGAAGAAACAAAGAAGCGATGAATATACTGGAAAACTTTCTTCTGGACAGCAAAAGAGTTTCCACCTTTATATGTACTGATGATGGAAGCTTAGGAGAAAAATTGAATATAGCGGAAATGTTGGAAAAAATACTGAAAAACAACAAAAATCCCGATATTATATATTCTTGCGGACCTGATAAAGCACTGAAAGCTGTAAATGACATTGTAAATAGAAAGAATATTTTGTCTCAGATATCTATGGAAGAAAGAATGGCATGTGGAGTAGGTGCGTGTGTAGGATGTTCTGTGGAAACGGTTTCAGGAATGAGAAAAGTATGTCATGACGGCCCTGTATTTTACAGTAGTATATTTTATGAAAATAGGGGTGAAATAAATGGAAATTGATATAGAGAAAAAATGTAAAAGCAGGCTTGAAACAACATTTATGGGAGTAAAGCTTCAAAATCCCGTAATGACAGGAAGTGGATGCTTTGCTTTCGGGTTGGAATATATGGATTATTTTAATCCTAATAAACTGGGAGCCATAATAACTAAAGGACTGACACTGGAAATGAGAAAAGGAAATAACGGAATCCGAATTGCAGAAACTCCGGCAGGAATACTGAACAGTGTCGGGCTGGAAAATCCGGGAATAGATTATTTTGAAAAACATATATTACCTGAAATGAATAAATATTTGAATATTCCCATTGTTGGAAATATTAACGGGAAATTTATTGAAGAATATGTAGAGCTGACGAAAAGACTTGATAAAATTGAGAAAATAAAAATACTTGAATTGAATATTTCATGTCCTAATGTGAAAGATGGAGGAATGGCTTTCGGAGCAAATCCTGAAATAGCAAGAAAAGTAACCGGAGAAGTGAGAAAAGTTACCAAAAAACCATTAATGGTGAAACTTTCCCCTAATGTTACAAATATTGTAGAAATTGCAAAAATAGCTGAAAGTGAAGGAGCGGACGGAATTTCCATGATAAATACTTTACTTGGAATGTCAATAGATGTAAAAACAAGAAAAGCTGTTTTAGGGAATATATATGGAGGGCTGTCAGGTCCGGCAGTAAAACCGATAGCATTGAGAATGATTCATCAAGTATCACAGACTGTATCTATACCTATTCTTGGAATGGGAGGAATAAGTAATACTGAAGACGCAATAGAATTTTTTTTGGCAGGAGCTTCTGCAATATCTTTAGGAACGGCTTTTTTTCCAAATCCTATGGTAGCCTTGGAAGTGATAGAAGGTTTAGAAGAGTATTGCAAAAACGAAAAGTTAAATAATATTTCAGAAATAATCGGTTACGCTCATTCGGATAATGGAATTGATTATAGAAAAAAATTAAAACTTAGAAAGTAACAAAAAGTTATATAAAAGAGGAGGAAATTCTTTGAAAAAGATAAATTGTAAAGCTAAAGAAAAGTTAATAATCGCTCTTGATTATAATAATTTTGAAGAAGCAAAAAAATTAGTAGAAAGTTTAGGAGAAAATATTTCCATATATAAAGTGGGGCTTGAAATTTTTTTAAACACAGAGGGAAAAATAGTAGACTATTTACATAGTAAAAAGAAAAAAGTATTTCTTGATTTGAAATTTCATGATATCACAAATACAGTAAAAACAGCTTGTGAATATGCTATTAAAAAAAATGTATTTATGTTTAATATACATTGTTCCAGTGGAATGAGTACTATGAAAGAAATATCAGAACTTTTAAAAAAATATAATTCCGCATCTATTTTAATAGGAGTTACGATTCTTACTAATCTGTCTGAAAATGATATTCAGGAAATGTTCGGCGGTAAAATAAAACTTGAAGAATTAGTTTTAAATATGGCGAGTTTGGCTAAAAAAAGCGGAATGAATGGAATTGTGTGTTCTCCAAAAGAAGCCCGAACTGTGAAAGAAAAATTGGGAAAAGATTTTGTAACCGTATGTCCCGGAGTCAGACCTGAATTTACCTTAAATTGTAAAGATGATCAGAATAGGATAATGACACCTTATGAAGCAGTAAAAAATGGAGCTGATTTTCTTGTAGTTGGAAGACCTGTAACAAAAAATGAAAATCCTGAAAATGTTGTGAAAATTATATTAGAAGAAATTTCGGAGTGTATATAATTTTTTATGAGTACTTATTGCAATCGTCCATTCTCGCTATAGAGTACAAATAATAATTATGTTTGAAAATAGAAAATTTAATATATTCAAATATTTGATTTTCTGTTCGGTGTAATTTCATATTTTTTGACCAAAATTTGAATATCCAGGAAAAATTAGGAAATAATATAAAAAATTATAGTAAAAATATAAATTTGAAATGTTAAACTAAAACCGGATATTTAAGTTATTTCAACGAAAAAATACAGAAATAAGCATAAAAAATACTGTCTACTTGAAATAAGTTTGTAATTTTTTATCTTTTATAAATAAATTAATGAAAGGAGGAAAAATGGATAATCGAGTAATTTACCTTAAAAACGGAAAAGATGTGTATGGAAAGAAAACAGAGCTATTTATTTATGGTGAGAAAATTTATCAAATTAAGGAAGAAATAAAGTCGAGTGATGTAGATAATTTAAAAAAAGATGTCGGTATTCAAACTATTAGAATAATTGATTTAAAAGAAAATACTGTAATGCCGGGAGTTATTGATATCCATACTCATATGAGAGAACCCGGAATAACGTATAAGGAAGACTTTGAAACAGGTTCCCGTGCATGTGCCAAAGGAGGAATTACAACATTTTTTGACATGCCGAATACGCTCCCGCCAACTACTTCATTGAATGAGCTGATATTAAAAAAGGAAGCGGCAAAAAGAAAAGCTATTGTCAATTACGGGTTTCATTTTGGAGGAAGTAACAAGAACAATATCAATGAAATAAAGCAGGTATTGAAAAATAAGGAAGCAAATACTGTAAAAATATTCATGAATGTAACTACAGGGGAAATGCTTATAGAAAATGAGAAAATATTGAAAGAAATATTTAAAAACTCAAAGTTAATACTTGTGCATGCTGAAAATGAAATGATAGACCAGGCTTTATTTTTGAATGAAAAATACGGAAATGGATTATATATATGTCATATTCCTTCAAAAGAAGAATTAATAAAAGTTATAAAAGGAAAAAAAGATAAAAAAATAAATAATTATAAACACCCTGTTTATGTCGAGGTAACTCCTCATCATTTATTTTTAAATGAAAAAATAAGAGAAAGTTCTGAAAGAAATAAATTGCTTTTAAGAATGAAGCCCGAACTTAGGACTTCAATTGATAATGAGTTTTTATGGGAAGCTTTGAATAAAGGTGAAATTGATACTATAGGTACTGATCATGCACCTCATCTTATAAATGAAAAATTGGAGAAAGTAACATTCGGAATGCCGGGAGTGGAGACCTCTCTTGGACTTATGTTAAATGCTTTTAATGAAGGTAAAATAAAACTTGAAAAAATTCAGGAATTAATGTGTGAAAATCCTGCAAAAATAATGAAAATAAAAGAAAGAGGATTTTTAAAAGAGGGATATTATGCAGATATTATAGTTGTAGACTTAACTAAAAAGTGGAAAGTGACTAATAAAGAATTGGAATCAAAATGTAGATGGAGTCCTTATGAAAATTGGGAATTACAAGGGAAAAATATTTTGACTATTGTAAATGGTAAAATTGTTTATGAAAATGGAAAAATTCAAGAAAATATAAAAAATGGAAAGGAAATAGAATTTTATGAATAATATGTTATTAAAAGATAAAGTGGCAAAAGTATTATTTGATGTCAAAGCGGTAAAAGTAAATATAAAAGAACCGTTTACATTCGCTTCGGGAATAAAAAGTCCTATATATTGTGATAACAGATATATTTTAGGATTTCCTCAGGAAAGAAATGTAATAGTGGACGGTTTTATTGAAAAAATAAATAAAGACATTGATATAATAGCGGGAGTAGCCACGGCAGGAATACCATGGGCATCATTTATAGCAGATAGAATCGGGAAGCCGCTATGTTACATAAGAAATAAACCGAAAGAACACGGACGAGGAAAACAGATAGAAGGTGCTGAAGTAGAAGGAAAGAGAGTAATAGTGATCGAGGATCTTATTACTACAGGAAAAAGTAGTCTTATTGCAGTTGACGTTCTTCAGAAAGAAAATATTTCAGAATTGGAAGTTATGTCAATATTTTCTTATGGGTTTCAGTCAGCGATAGATAATTACAAAAAATATAACTGTAAATTCAGTTCTCTTTCGGACTTTAATACATTAATAAAAATATTGAAAGAAATGGATTATCTCACGGAAAAAGAGGCAAAAACAGCTTCAGAGTGGATTCAAAATCCTGAAAAATGGGGGAAATAAAGTTAAGTTGTATATGTTTAAATAATTTTTCTTGATTTCATCTGAATATAAGGTATAATAATATAAAATAAAACACTAAGGAGAACAGGAAATGAAAAAAATTGTTATGTTATTATTTATTTTAGGAAATATTCTATCTTTCAGTCAATTGAAAGATCCTTTTAAAAATGAAAAGTTTGATTATGTTTTTAAAAATGCACCTGAAATATTCAGAGGAGATTATCGTTGTAAGTTTATAATTAAACAGATTTTACTAAGGTCTTTTCATATTGATAATAAAAATGAAGAAATGGTAAACAGTTTTGATGAATCTCTGAAAACATACGGAAGAATAATTCAATTGGAAGGAGAATTTCAAGATGAGAAAAATCCTATAATAGTAACTGAAAAGTATTATGCAAAAAATTGTAATATTCCTGAAAAAAAATGGCTAGACTATCTTGATTCACCCGCATTCAATGAATATTTTAAAAAAATTGGAAAGTATAAGAAAAATTAAATGAATTTTTTTTGAAAATTTACACATTCGTTATCAACTATAATTTTTAGTTTTCAAAATAATCATTATGCTTGGAAAATAGCAAATTAACTATACTTATAATCATTGTTTTCCTCATTAGCATAATTTTGTATTTTTTCGGAAAATTTTGAATATTGGGGAAAAATTTAGAAAATAATAAAAAATTTCATATAAAAAATATATATAATAGAAATATAAAATTAAAAGTTAAAAATGCAAATGAATTTTGAAAAAAGAAAATATTTTAATTATTTTCTTTTTTTTTAATATAATTTATGATATTATAGAATGAAAAAATTAAATATTAAATTTGATGTATAAAAAAATTGGAGGAGAAAATGAAAAGTGATATAATGTTGAATACTATCAATTATCAACAAATAATTTTTACTTTTTTAGGGGGATTGGGGCTTTTCCTATTCAGTATAAAGTATATGGGTGATGGTCTGCAACTGGCGGCAGGGGACAGATTAAGACATATTTTGGATAAATATACGACTTCCCCGTTTTTAGGAGTTCTTGTAGGAATATTTGTAACTGCTTTAATTCAGTCAAGTTCGGGAACTTCAGTTATAACTATAGGATTGGTAGGAGCAGGATTGCTTTCTTTACGACAGGCTATCGGAATTATAATGGGAGCAAATATAGGAACTACAATTACTACTTTTATAATAGGCTTTAACATTACTCACTATGCTCTTCCTATTATATTTATAGGGGCGGCATGCTTATTTTTTACAAAAATAAAAGCTATTAATAATTTAGGACGTATATTATTCGGCTTTGGAGGAATATTTTTCGCCTTAACTCTTATGTCCGGTTCTATGCAACCCTTGAAGCATTTGCCTGAATTTAAAGAACTAATGGTAAAATTAAGTTACAGTCCATTACTTGGTGTATTTATAGGGACTGCAGTAACTATGCTTGTACAGGCTTCAAGTGCTACAATCAGTATATTGCAAAATATTTATCAGGAAAACCTTGTTACTCTGAAAGGAGCGTTACCGATACTTTTCGGAGATAATATAGGAACGACTATAACCGCTATTATAGCTATAATAGGTTCAAATACTGCTGCTAAAAGACTTGCAGCATCCCATGTCCTGTTCAATGTAATAGGAACCATAATTTTTTTAATTTTCCTGACACCGTTTACTATATTTATTGAAAAAATGCAATATTTCCTTCATTTGAATCCTAAAATGACTATTGCTTTTGCACATGGGAGTTTTAATACCGCCACTACTATTCTTCTGTTTCCTTTTATAGGAATACTTGAATTTATAGTAGTCAAAATGATAAGAGGAAATGGAAAGGAAAAGGAATATAAGACAAAATATCTTGATAATGCACTCCTGAACACTCCTTCCATAGCATTAGGACAGGTTAAGCAGGAAATAATATTAATGACTGAGCTTGTACTTGAAAATTTAAATACTTCAGTAGAATATTTTCATACTCATAATGAAAAATTGGAAGAGGAAGTTGAAAAATCCGAAGAAGGTATAAATAGCATTGATCAGGAAATTTCGAATTATTTAACAGTTTTATCAACTAAAGAATCTTTGAGCTCAAAAGAGGGGGAAGAAATAGGACTTTATTTGGATATGTGCAGGGATGTAGAAAGAATAGGAGATCATGCTCATGGAATTATAAAAGATGTAAATTATGAAATAAAGAAAAAAATGAAATTTTCTCAATTTGCTCATAATGAAGTAAACAGTCTATTAAGTATTTCACAAAAAATGATTGAAAATGCAATAGAAGCCCTGAAAACTTCCAATAAAGATAAAGCTATAGAAGTACTTGATTTACACAATAAATTATATGCAAAGGAGAAAAAAATAAGAAAAGATCACATAGAAAGAATGAGAAATCAGGAATGTGAACTTAGAGCAGGACTTTATTATATAGATTTAATTTCTCATTTTACGAGAATAGGAGATCATACAAGAAATATGGTAGAAAAAGTATTAGAAAATAGGATATAAAAAAAGTTAACAATTTTCTTGAAAAAAATTGAAAAGTTTGATATACTTCTTTTATTAAAAAGTTTGTAAATAATATATTACTTATATATTCTTTGAATAAGGCAAAGAGTTTCTACAAGCAACCGTGAATTGCTTACTATAAGTGAAGTTTAATAAATGATATCCATACTATCTATTTTATTACTTCATTTTGTAATGCAGTTTAAAATAGATTTTTTATTTGGAGGAAATCAATGAAAAGAAAACAGTTTATTACATTACAGACAGTATATTTTAGACAAAAAAAGATGTCTACTTTGTTTTATGGACTTTTAACAGGGAAAGTGTGTAAAAAATCAGAAATTCAAAATATCAATAAAATAAGTATGTCAAAAATCTAAGTATGTAATCTACTTAGATTTTTTATTATAAAAACGGATATATAAAATGGAGGAGAAGTAATGGATTGTAGAATTTTTATTGAAAAAAAAGAAGATTTTAGAGTTGAAGCACAAAATTTATTTGATGATTTAAAAGAAAACTTGAAAATTGAAAATCTTAAAAATGTAAGAATTTTAAATATTTATGATATATTCGGCATAAGTGAAAATGATTTGAAAAAAAGTGAAAAAACTGTTTTTTCTGAAATAAATGTCGATAATATATACTATTCTCTTGAAGAAGCATTGGAAGGAAATAATAGGGAAATTAAAAATATTTTGAAAAAAAACTTTTTCGGAACGGAATTTCTTCCCGGTCAGTATGATCAGAGGGCGGATTCTGCTATACAATGTCTAAATTTATTAGTTGATAATAGAAATAATATAGATATAAAAAGTGGAAAACTTATAATTTTATACGGAAATATTTCAGATGAAGAAATGAATAAAATAAAAAAATATCATGTAAATGAAATAGAATCAAGAGAAAAAGATTTAATGATACTTAAACAACCTTCTGAAGAAAAGAATAATGAAAAAGTTCCTGTGTATGATAAATTTATTGAAAAATCACCGGAACAAATAGAGAATTTCAAAAAAAAATTGGAACTTGCAATGACAACAGATGATTTATTATTTGTTCAAAAATATTTCAAAAATGAAGAAAAAAGGAATCCTACAGAAACTGAAATAAAAGTCCTTGATACATACTGGTCGGATCATTGCAGACATACAACTTTCGAAACGGTAATAACTGATATAAAAGTGGGAGAAGGAAAATATAAAAAAATTATAGAAAATACAATAAATGAATATATAAAAAGTAGAGAATATATTCATTCAGACAGAATAGACAAAAAGCCTGTAACATTGATGGATCTGGCAACTATATCAGGAAAGGAAGGAAGAAAAAATGGAACACTTTCCGATTTAGAAATTTCCGATGAAATAAATGCATGCTCAGTTTATATTGATGTTCCGATAAATGGTAAAAATCAAAAATGGATATTACAGTTTAAAAATGAAACTCATAATCATCCTACAGAAATAGAACCTTTTGGAGGAGCATCCACATGTATAGGAGGAGCAATAAGAGATCCTCTTTCAGGCAGGACATTTGTGTATCAGGCTGTAAGGATAACCGGAGCGGGAAATCCTAATGAAAAAGTCGAAGATACAATTCAGGGAAAACTTCCTCAAAAAGTTATCACTCAAAAAGCTGCACACGGTTTTTCTTCTTATGGAAATCAGATAGGTCTTGCAACTACATATGTAAACGAAATATATGATGAGGGTTATAAAGCTAAAAGAATGGAACTGGGACTTGTAGTAGGAGCGGCTCCTGCAGAAAATATAATAAGGGAGAAACCTGAAAGAGGGGATATTGTAGTTTTACTCGGAGGAAGAACGGGAAGAGACGGAATAGGTGGAGCGACAGGTTCTTCAAAAGAACACACTTCGGAATCTTCTGAAAAGTGCAGTGCTGAAGTGCAAAAAGGGAATGCGGTAATTGAAAGAAAAATGCAAAGACTGTTCAGAAATAAAGATGTTACGAAATTAATAAAAAAATGTAATGATTTTGGAGCGGGGGGAGTTTCAGTGGCTATCGGTGAACTTGCTGACGGATTGGAAATTGATTTAAATAAAGTGAGAGTAAAATATGAAGGATTAAATGGAACCGAACTGGCAATTTCCGAATCTCAAGAAAGAATGGCGGTAGTTATTTCAAAAAAAAATCTGGAAAAATTTATTGAATATGCTCAAAAAGAAAATTTGGAAGCATATGAAGTCGGTCAAATAACAGATACCGACAGACTTGTAATGAAGTATAATAATGAAGTTATAGTCAATATTTCAAGGGAATTTTTAAATACAAACGGTGCAAAATCTTTTATAAGTGCAGAAATAGAAAATTTATACATTCTAGATCTGAAAAGAGAAATAAACGGAAATTCTCTCAAGGAAAAGTTTATAAATAATATGAAAGAACTGAATATATGTTCTCAAAGAGGGTTAATGGAAACATTTGATTCTACAATAGGTTCAACTACAGTTTTAATGCCTTATGGAGGAAAATATCAGTTAACTCCGTCTGATGTTTCCGTACAGAAAATTTCTGTAGAAAACGGAGAAACATCGTTAGCCTCCATGGTAGGTTACGGTTACAATCCTTTTATAGCAAAACAGATACCCTTTCATGGAGGTGCTTTTGCAGTAATTGAATCAATGTCAAGAATAGTGGCTGCAGGAGGAAATTATAAAAACATAAAATTTACTTTTCAGGAATATTTTGAAAAACTTGGAAATGATCCTAAAAAATGGGGAAAACCCTTGTCTGCATTATTGGGAGCATTGTATATTCAGAAAAAATTTGGACTGGCTTCAATAGGAGGAAAAGATTCCATGAGCGGGACTTTCCATGAAATATCTGTTCCGCCTACGCTAGTTTCTTTTGCAGTAAATACAGTTAATTCTGAAAATGTTATTTCAAATGAGTTTAAAAAAGAAGGAAGTAGAATATATTTAATAAAAACACCATTAGATGAAAATGATTTACCTCATTTAAAAGAACTGAAAGATAATTTTGACTTTATTACTGAAAATATAGAGAATAAAAAAATAATATCTGCAAGTGTTGTAAAACATGGTGGAATAGCTGAAGCTCTGGCAAAAATGTCTTTTGGAAATAAAATAGGAATAAATATAAACATAGATAATATTTTTTCAGAATCAAGCAGCTGTGAAATCTTAATAGATGAGCTGTTTATGCCTTATTACGGTACAATCATAATTGAAACTGATGAAAAATTTGACTATAAAAATGCTTTATTAATAGGAAATACCGTGAATAATGAAAAAATAACATTAAATACAAAGAACGGAATGGAAGAAATTATACTGGAAGAATTAATTTCTGAATGGGAAAAACCTTTGGAAAATATATTCCCTACAAGGAAAAAAATAACTACGAGAAATAAAGTGACTCACTGTAATAAAGCCGAATATAAAAGGCTGAAATGTATAGAACATGAAAATCTTATAAGCAGAATCTCTAATAATTACGCTAAACCGAGAGTGTTTATCCCCATATTTCCCGGTACAAACTGTGAATATGACTTGGAAAGAGTATTTAATAAAGAAGGGGGGATAGCAAAAACACAAGTATTCAATAATCTTTCCTACAATAGTATACTCAGCTCCATTGATAATTTTGTTAAAGAAATTGATAATTCTCAAATACTTATGTTTCCCGGGGGGTTCAGTGCGGGAGATGAACCTGACGGTTCGGCAAAATTTATTGTTGCAGTTTTGAAAAATGAAAAGATAAAAGAAGCTATTGAGAGATTTTTAAGAAGAGACGGACTGATTTTAGGGATATGTAACGGGTTTCAGGCATTAATAAAATCAGGACTTTTACCGTACGGTGAAATAAGAGAATTGGATGAAACTTCTCCGACACTTACGTTTAATGCTATAAATAAACATATGTCAAAAATGGTAATGACGAAGGTTATAACGAATAATTCTCCATGGCTTGCAGAAATTAAAGAAAACGAAATACATACAATTCCTCTTTCACATGGAGAAGGAAGAGTTATAATAAGTGAGGAAGATTACAGAACATTATATATAAATAACCAGATAGCAACAAAATATGTAGATTTTGAAGGAAATCCGAGTATGGAAATAGAATTTAATCCTAACGGTTCGTATTATGCGATTGAAGGAATGCTGGCATATAAGGGAAGAATATTCGGAAAAATGACACATTCTGAAAGAACTGGGAAAAATCTTTATAAAAATATAATAGGAAACACAGAGCAGAATATATTTAGAAACGGGATAAAATTTTTTAAATAAATAATTTTAAATTTTGAATAATGAAAGGAGAAAATCAGAGATGAAAGTAGCAATATTTTTTGGAAGTAAATCTGATATAGAAAAAATGAAAGGGACGGCAAATTGTCTTAAAGAATTCGGAATAGAATACGAAGCTTATATTTTATCGGCTCATCGTGTTCCTGAAAGACTGGAAGAAGTATTAGAGGAGGTTCAAAAAAAAGGAGCTGAAATAATTGTAGCAGGAGCAGGATTGGCAGCACATCTGCCGGGAGTAATAGCTTCAAAAACAGTATTACCTGTTATAGGAGTACCTTTAAATGGAGCAATTGGTGGACTTGATGCACTTTATTCCATTGTACAGATGCCGAAGTCAATTCCTGTAGCAACTGTAGGAATTGATAATTCATATAATGGAGGAATGCTGGCAGTACAGATACTTTCATTAAAATATAATGATATAAGAGAAAAACTGATTAATTTTAGAAAAGAAATGAAAGAAAAATTTATAAAAGAAAATAATATTCAACCTTTTTTGTAAAAAGGTTTTAAAAAGATGGAATGGAGGATAAAAAAATGCAGAAAAAAGATTTTATTTATGAGGGAAAAGCAAAACAGGTATATTCTACTGATGATGAAAATTTGGTAATTATACATTATAAAGATAATGCCACGGCGGGAAACGGTGAAAAAAAAGGAATAATCAAAGATAAAGGAATTATAAACAATAAAATTACCTCAAAGTTATTTTCCGTTTTAGAAAAAAAAGGAATAAAAACTCATTTTAAGAAAATGCTTAATGAAAGAGACCAGTTATGTGAAAAGCTGTCCATAATTCCCCTTGAAGTTATAGTAAGAAATGTAATAACAGGGTCAATGGCCAAAAGAACGGGAGTAGCAGACGGCACAATACCCAAAATACCGATATTTGAAATATGCTATAAAAATGACGAGTACGGTGATCCGTTAATAAATGATTATCATGCGGTTGCAATGGAATTAACTACATTTGAAGAATTGGCACATATATATAAAATAACTTCAAAAATTAATGAACTTCTGAAAAAAGTATTTGATGAAGAAGGAATTGTACTTGTTGATTTTAAAATTGAGTTTGGAAAAAACAGTAAAGGAGAAATACTTCTTGCAGATGAAATAACTCCCGATACATGTAGACTATGGGATAAATTTACAAGTAAAAAGCTTGATAAGGATAGATTCCGACAGGATTTAGGAGGAATAGAAGAAGCATATCTGGAAATTTTGAACAGATTGGAAAAATAGAAAGGAGTAGAAATGGGAAGTGTCAAAAGTGCAGATAAAATTGAAGAAGGAGGAATATTTGCTTTATACTCAAAAGAAGTAAGAAATGATCTTGTAGGACTGGCATATTACGGAATGTATGCTCTTCAACATAGAGGACAGGAAAGTGCAGGCTTTAGCATATTTGACACTGTATCAGACAACAGAATAAGACAGAAGACAGTCAAAAATAAAGGTCTTGTAGCAGATGTCTTTTCTTTAGAAGAACTGCAAAATTACAAAGGAAACATACTTGTAGGGCATTTAAAATATTCTACTGAAGGAGGAGCATCAAGACACAGTTACCAGCCTTTGAGAGGAGAATCTCTTTTAGGAAAAGTGTCTATAGTTCATAACGGAAATTTACTGAATACTGAAATGTTAAAACGGGAACTTATGGAAAACGGCTCATTGTTTCAAACTAAGACCGATACTGAAATTATATTGAAACTGTTGGGAAAAAATGCAAAATACGGGTATAAGAAAGCAATTTTAAATGCACTGAAAAAGCTTGAAGGAGCATTTGCCTTAGCAATAATAATAAATAATAAATTAATAGGTATACGCGATCCTTTAGGTATAAGACCTCTCTGCCTTGGAAAAACAGGTGACGGAATTTATGTCCTTTCATCCGAATCATGTGCATTGGATGCAATTGGTGCAAATTTTGTCAGAGATATAGAACCGGGAGAACTTGTAATAATGGATGAAAACGGTTTAGACTCTATAAAATATGATAATAGAGATAAAAAATATTATTCATCTTTTGAATATATTTATTTTGCAAGACCTGACAGTGTAATTGACGGTTTAAGTGTTTATAATGTGAGACATGAATCCGGCAGACTTTTATATGAACAGAATCCCATAGAAGCGGATTTGGTTATAGGAGTTCCTGATTCAGGAGTGCCTGCGGCAATAGGATATTCGGAAGCAAGCGGTATACCTTACGGATCTGCACTTATAAAAAATAAATATATAGGAAGAACATTTATACTTCCTACTCAGGAATTGAGGGAAAAAGCGGTGAGAGTAAAATTAAATCCGATGAAAAGTCTTATAGAAGGTAAAAAAGTGGTAGTAGTAGATGATTCACTTGTGAGGGGAACAACATCAAAAATTCTTATTAAAATACTTTTTGATGCAGGAGCAAAAGAAGTACATTTCAGGTCGGCTTCTCCTGTAGTAATAAATGAATCTTACTTTGGAGTAAATATTGCGGGTAAAGAGCTCATAGGAAACAGACTTTCAGTTGAAGGAATAAGAAATGAAATAGGAGCAACTTCACTGGATTATCTTTCATATAGAAATATGAAAAAGGCTCTTCAAAATAGAGATGTGAACTTAGACAGTTTTAAAAAAGATGAAGAATAATTCTAAATTATAAAAATCAAATATTATTTATTTGAATGAAATAGAAAAATAATATTTTGAAAAGATAAATAATTTTAGATAAGAAAGGAGAATAAAAATGTCTATATCATATAAAGATGCGGGTGTCAGCAAAGAAGAAGGGTATAAGACAGTGGAAAAAATAAAAGACAAAGTCAGAAGTACATACAACAGTAATGTTATGAATGAACTTGGCAGTTTCGGAGCATTGTATAAATTAGGAGAATATAAAAAGCCGGTACTTGTTTCAGGAACTGACGGAGTGGGAACAAAACTGAAAGTTGCATTTGAAATGGGGAAATACGATACTGTAGGAATAGATTGTGTCGCAATGTGTGTAAATGATATTCTATGTCATGGAGCAAAGCCGCTTTTTTTTCTTGACTATCTTGCATGTGGAAAATTGGATTCCGACATATCTTCTGAAATAATCAAGGGAGTTGTAGATGGTTGTTTACAGGCAGGGGCTGCACTTATAGGAGGAGAAACTGCTGAAATGCCGGGGTTTTATTCTGACGGAGAATACGATATTGCAGGATTTTCAGTGGGTGTAGTAGAAGAGGAGAGAATAGTGAACAGTTCAGATGTAAAAGACGGAGATATTATCATAGCCCTTTCTTCAAACGGAGCTCACAGTAACGGTTTTTCTCTCCTTAGAAAACTGTTTACTGATTTTAATGCTGAATATGAAGGAAAATCAATAGGAGAATGGCTGTTGGCACCTACAAGAATATATGTGAAATCCGTTCAAAAAGTAATGAAAAAGGTCAAAATTAAAGGAATGGCACACATTACAGGTGGAGGAATTATTGAAAATATTCCGAGAACAATTCCTGATGGATTATGTGCAAATATAGAAAAGAAAAAAATTAATATACATAAATTATTCAGACATGAAATATTTAAAAAAATAGTGGAAGATGAAATGTGGGGGACATTTAATATGGGTGTGGGATTTATAGTAATAGTTGATAGAAATGATGTCGGAACGGTTATCAATATTCTTTCTGATAGTGGAGAAAACGCTTATGAAGTAGGATATATAAGTAAGGGAGAACAAAAGTTATGTTTGAAATAAAAACAAAAATTGCAGTCCTTGTATCAGGTTCAGGATCGAATTTGCAGGCAATTATTGAAAATATTGAAAACAGAAGTTTAAATTGTGAAATTTCTTATGTAATAGCGGATAGAGACTGTTATGCCATAGAAAGAGCTAAAAATTATAAAATAAGGACAGTCGTACTTGAAAGAAAAATATTCGGAAAAAGACTTTCAGAAGAAATAAATCTGCTTCTAAAAAATACTGATGAAGAAATTTCATATATTATCCTGGCAGGGTATTTATCCATATTGTCGAAAGAATTTATTCAAGACTGGAATAAGAAAATAATTAATATTCATCCGTCTTTACTTCCTAAATACGGAGGAAGAGGAATGTACGGATTAAAAGTTCATAAAGCTGTTTTGGAAAATGGTGAAAAGAAAAGCGGCTGTACTATTCATTATGTAGACAGCGGGATAGATACAGGAAAACCTATAATGAAAATGGAAGTTCCTGTTTTGAAAAATGATACTCCTGAAACGCTTCAAAAAAGAGTTCTTGAAAAAGAACATATATTACTTATAGAAGGAATTAAAAAACTGATTTCGCGATAAATAAGGAAGAGCAATAAAAATAAATTTTCAACATATTCAGATGTAGTAAAATTTAAAAAATAACAGATAAAAGTGAATAAAAATATGTAAGAAGTTTAAAAAACGGGGACAGGACTGTTTAATAAATTGAAAATGACTTTTAGGTATACTGCTAAATCAGATGAAGATAAAATAGATGTTTAATATATATCAGGAATATTTAAAATTAAATTATATTCTATTTGATAAAATTATATTATTAAAAAATATTATAAATATCAGTTTTGAAGTGCAGAAATAGATTATAGAAAAATTAATAAATATAAAAAGTCTGTAATTTATGAAACAGTCCCGAATAAAATAATTGACTGAAAGGAAATAAAATGAAAAAAAGAGCTCTAATAAGTGTATTTGATAAAACGGGAATACTTGAATTTGCACAATTTTTAATCAAAAAAGATGTGGAAATAATTTCTACAGGGGGAACTTATAAATTTTTAAAGGAAAACGGACTTGATGCAATAGAAATTTCTGAAATTACAAATTTTAAGGAAATACTCGATGGTAGGGTAAAAACTTTACATCCGAATATTCATGGAGGAATATTGGCAATAAGAAAAAATAAAGAGCATATGGATACTATAAAAGCTGAAGGAATAGGTATTATTGATTTTGTCGTAGTAAATTTGTATCCTTTTTTTAAAGAAGTTCAAACAGATAAATCTTTTGATGAAAAAGTGGAATTTATAGATATAGGCGGTCCTACAATGCTGAGATCCGCTGCAAAATCTTTCAAAGATGTAACTGTAATCTGTAATGTGGAAGATTATGAAACAGTAATAAAGGAAATGAAAAGCAACGGTGAAGTTTCTTTTGAAACTAAAAAAAGACTGGCAGGGAAAGTATTTAATTTAACATCTGCTTATGATGCTGCAATTTCAAATTTCTTAATGGAAAAAGAATATCCTGAATATCTGAATGTTTCATATAAGAAAAAATTTGATTTGAGGTATGGAGAAAATCCTCATCAAAGTTCGGCATATTATATTTCTACAACAGAGAACGGAAGTATGAAAGATTTTACCCAACTGAACGGTAAGGAACTTTCTTTTAATAATATACGGGATATGGATATAGCTTGGAAAGTAGTAGGAGAATTTGAAGAAACGGCATGCTGTGCGGTAAAACACTCTACACCTTGCGGAGTGGCAGTGGGAAATGATACATTTACAGCATATATTAAAGCTCACGACTGTGATCCTGTTTCAATATTTGGAGGAATTGTGGCAATAAACAGAGAAATTGATAAAAAAACCGCCGAAGAATTGAATAAAATATTTCTCGAAATAGTAATAGCACCATCTTTTTCAGATGAAGCACTTGAAATATTGAAAAATAAGAAAAATTTAAGAGTTATACAATGCGGAATTATAAAACCTCAAGATAAAATTGAATATGTAAAAGTAGATGGAGGTATACTTGTTCAGGAAACAAATACTGAAATGATCAAAGAAATGAAAATAGTAACTGAAAAGCAGCCAACAGAACAGGAAAGAAACGATATGCTGTTAGGAATGAAAGTTGTAAAGCATGTAAAATCCAATGCGATAGTCATAGTAAAAGACGGAACTGTTAAGGGTGTAGGAACAGGACAGACTAATAGAATATGGGCGACGGAACATGCACTGAAGCATTCGATAGAAAAACTCGGTACGTTAGAAGGAGCAATACTTGCATCCGATGCATTTTTCCCGTTTAGAGATTGTGTGGATGAAGCCGCTAAATACGGTATTAAAGCTATTATACAACCGGGAGGCTCTTTAAGGGATTCGGAATCAATAGAGGCATGTAATGAACATGGGATAAGTATGATATTTACAGGGATAAGACATTTTAAACACTAAAGTGTTTTTAACTTTTTTCTAAAAAAGACTGCACCTAAAAATACTTTAATTGTTTTCTATGTTTTTTTGTAAAAAATTTAGTGAGGTACTATCAACCTTTTTTGAAAAAAGTTTGAGTCAAAAACCGTTCAACTCAAATTTTACAAGTACTTAAAAATGCTCCTTCACTGTAAAAACAAAAAAGATATTTTTATGACGGCTTACTTTAACATTTTTCATGTTGCAAAATTTGAATGTTGAAGATCAAATTATGAAAAGTTTTCATAGAAAAACTGAGAGGAGGAAAAATGAAAATTTTAATAGTAGGTTCAGGGGGAAGAGAACATGCTATTGCATGGAAATTGAAGGAAAATAAGAATATAGAAAAAATATTTATTGCTCCGGGAAATGCAGGAATTGATTTATTGCCTAATACGGAAAGTTTAAGTCTTAATAATAATATAAAGGAATATGCGGATTTTGCCGAAAAAAATAAAATAGATTTGACAATTGTAGGGAGTGAAGAATTACTTGTTCAAGGAATAGTCGACGAATTTAAAAACAAAGGGTTAAAAATATTTGGTCCTGATAAAAAAGCCGCAATCCTTGAAGGAAGTAAAGCATATTCAAAAGATTTTATGAAAAAATATGGAATTAAAACTGCCAAATATGAAATATTTGATAATTATGAAAAAGCTCAAAAATATCTGGATAGTTACAGAAATGATAATTTTCCTGTAGTCATTAAGACAAGCGGACTTGCAGCAGGAAAAGGTGTTATAATAGTAAAAAATTTGAAGGAAGCTAAAGATGCCGTTACTGATATCATGATAAATAAAAAATTTGGCACATCAGGAGAAAAAATAGTAATAGAAGAGTATTTGGAAGGTATCGAAGCATCCATTCTTTCTTTTACCGATTGTAAAACTATTGTTCCGCTTATTTCAGCAAAAGATCATAAGAAAATAGGTGAAAGTGAGACAGGACTTAATACCGGGGGAATGGGAGCTATAAGTCCGAATCCTTATGTTACCGAAAGTATATTTAAAGAATTTACCGAAAAAATTATGAAACCTACTTTAAAAGGGATACAAAATGAAGATATGGATTTTGCAGGTGTAATATTTTTCGGACTTATGATTACAAAAAAAGGAGTGTATCTTCTTGAATACAACATGAGAATGGGTGATCCTGAAACTCAGGCCGTGCTGCCTTTACTTGAAACAAATCTTTATCAAATAATAGAAAAATCTTTTGAAAAAAAGTTAAATGAAGTGAATATAAAATGGAAATCTTTACATTCCTGCTGTGTAGTTGCAACTGCCGAAGGATATCCTGAGCAATACCGTAAAGGTGATGAAATATCAGGTATATTAAAAGAAAAAAATAATGATGAATTGTTATTTATATGTGGAGTAAAGAAAGAAAATAGCAAATTTGTTACTTCAGGGGGTAGAGTTCTTAATATTACGTGCTTAGGAAATACTCTGGAAGAAGCACGAAAAAAAGCATATAATGCAATGAAAAATATAAATTTTAAAGGGATGTATTATAGAAAAGACATAGGAAAAATATAAATAAGAACTGTTTCATAAGTCAAAAATAATTTTTATATATAATAATTTTGTTTATTTTGTAAAAATAGTAAAAGGTATAATTAAAACTTATGAAACAGTTTTTTTATTTGGAATATTAGAATATTTAATTTTTATTGATTTTAATAAAATATATGAAAAGAAAATTTTAGTTCAAAAAATAATTTTTATTTTATTTTGTGAGCAAAAATAAATTTATGGGATATTTTTTATGAATTTTTTAGAATTTTAATTTTATTAATAATAAATTTTATATTAAAAGCAATAAGAATTAAAATGATTTTATTTTTTAAAATTGTTTAATTAAAAAATCAGATATTACATATGAAAAAATTTGAAAATCAGTAGAAAAAACTTAAAAAAATGTTTGAAAACTAAGTGAAAAATGATATACTAATTTGTAATATTTTATATATAATTTAAAACAGATAAGATTAAAAAATTGTAAACAATACATTTTAAAATTCTTTTCAGTTTGTAATTTATATAAATAATAACAAGTATATTATGATATGTAAAGGAGAAAAAAATTGAGTAATGATTTAAAAAAAATAGAAAAAGAATTAAGAGCGTTAGCTAAAAGATATAAAGACATCAAATATACTAAAAGTCTGTTATTTACTTTCCTGCTGACAGGAATGTTGTCATTTTCAACCGGTTTAACATCTTTAGAAACAGAAAACAGTAAAAATATATTAAGTCAGGAAGAAAAGGACTTTAATGTATCAATAAATAATATAAAAGATTTATTCAGGAAAACAAAAAAAGAAAATAACAAATTGCTAAAAAATGCAAATTTAGAGCTCATTCAATTAATGGAGCAAGGAGATCAGGTAATAAAATCTCCTTGGAATTCATGGCAGTTCGGAATGAACTATTTTTATAATAACCAGAGAGGGATGTACAAAGGTTTTGGAGATAAAAAAGAAAAATATCCTTTTAAAGGAATATATACCAGAGCTTCATGGATGGAAAGAAGTACTCTTGTAACAGAAGACCGTTCATTGAATGAAATATTATCTCAAAGACATATATCCGGCAGTGGTCCATATTCTACAAATAAAAATCTGAATTATGGTTTTATTTCTTTAAAAGATGTTTTTGAACCTGAAGTGGAAATACAGGTTTTGGCAAATGTAAATCCTAAATCAATTAATAAAGAAGAAATAATCATAAATCATCAAATCGACAGTCCTGCAAATGTTGTAAAACCTGATGTGCAGATAAGTGTAAATACTCCTGTCGAAGCACCGGGAATAACATTTCCTCTTGTAAAGCCTGTGAGTATAAATGTTCAGAATCCGGCTAATCCTGAAACACCGGCATTGGCTTCCGCACCTGTTGTGAATATCAATTTGAATGCACCTGCAATTGCAATGAACATAATACCTCCACAGCTTGAAATGGAAGTTACGGCACCTGTTTCTCCGAATATCGGGATAAATATAACAGCACCTTCAGTGCCTTCAGTAAATGCTTTAACAGTAAGTTCACCATCTACAGTAATTGCACCGAATATTGTTTTTGAAACAGTAACTCCTGTAGACTTTATACTGACACCTGCCGGATTGAGTAAAACTTACAGTTTAAGAGGTAATGCGGATTATAAAAGCAGAATAACTTTGCCTACTATTAATGTTACCGATGCAGGTACAGGTTCAGGTTTTGGAAGAAAAGGAAACTATATTTCCACTTGGGGAAGAGTACTAGGTTTGGATGGAGTAACTACAAATGTTAATGTTGATGTGGAAGATACCAGAGCATTTATGATTGATGAAGGAATAGATGATAATGACACCAGCGTAAAACCTTTCAGATATATAGGGACTATAAATTTAAATAGAAGTAGAAATGTGGGAATAGATGTTCAGGGAACACATACAGGGAGAGGCAGTCAAAATCCTTCATTTGATATGACAAGTACAGATGAAAATAGAAGAGTTGCCAATATAAAAGTAATAAATGAAGGAACGGTAAACGGTAATGGCGGTGTAATAAACGGAGATATAATAAAAAATCAGGTGGCATTCGGATTTAATAACTTTGATGCTTCAACAAATAACACAAGAAATGAAATGATAAATAACGGAAATATAAATTTATTTGCTCCTGAAAGTGCAGGAATACAGTTAAGACCTGAAAATCCTAATGCTTCAGGACCAAATCAAAATTTAGGTTTAAACATGATGGCAGGTTTAAATGATGTCACAGGAAAAATCGAATTAAAAAGTCACGGAAGTTTCGGAATTCTTACAGTAGCTAATAAAGCTTCAAACGGTACTTTGGCTGCATCTAAAACATACAGTAATTACGGTACTGTTACTACTTTAGGAGGACAGATAGCAAGTTTTCATACAAAACAGTATGAAAGTAAAATAGAAAACAAAGGAAATATTAATGTTTCAGGTGACAGCTCTATTGGAATAGGACTTCTTCATAATATACAGGGAGTATATGCGGGAGGAACTATAAATATCGGAAAAGAAGACCCTACAGCTCTTTCTTATGCAAACAGTACAGGAGGAGATGCAGGAAAAGTTGAAAAGGCTGTAGGAGTATATACAGAAGTGGAAACAAGACCTGTAAAATCTAATGAACTTGATGATTTTGGCCAAAGAAATTCCACAGGACAAATTATAGGAACTGAAGGTATAGAACTTACAGGAACGGTGAACATAGGAAGATTTGCTACAAAAAGTACAGGTGCAAGAATAAAAGATAAAGGAGAAATAACGGTAAGCGGAACCGTTAATATAGAAGCCGGAAGTCAGGAAAACTATGGAGTTGTAGTTAACGGTATTAATTATATAAGAAATTTTAGAACACAAACATCAGCAGGAGGGGTCGTAACAAACGGAACTGAACAGAGAACAGGACAAATAAATATTACATCAACAGGAAATGTAAATGTTTTAGGAAATAATTCGGTAGGATATATGCTTGTTATGGGAAAAGGAAGTAATGCAGGCAACATCACTGTAAATTCATCAAATTCTATAGGACTTTATGCTCAGCAAGGAGAATTTTCGAATACGGGAACTATTTCATCAACAGGAATTGGAAGTAATGCAGTAGTCCTAGATAAAAAATCGACATCCCTTACATTTAATAACACAGGAAACTTGATTGCGAATAATGAAGGTACAGTTGCTCTATATGTCCAGAATGGAGCTGTATTTTCTCATGCTACAGGAAGCGGAAATAAAATAAAAGCTGGAAACGGAGCAGTTGCAATATATAATACAGGAGCAAGCTCGAGAGGAACGGTTTCGGCTCCTATTGAAGTAACAGGTTCAACGGGAAATAAAACAGGGATAGGAGTATATTCCGACGGACAGTCAACTCTTACTTTCAATGCAGGTTCGACATTGACATTAGGAAATGGAACTGTAGGGTTATTTTCTGCAAAAACCGACAGATTTAATAATACATTTGTAATAAACAACTTAGCGGCAAGTCTTGATGACAATGCGGTACTGGTATATTTTAAAGGCGATTCCCCTACGTCTACAGATAATGAAGTGACAATATCGGGAAATAACATCAACAACCTGGTTATTACAAAAATGGGGAGAAATTCCGCATTATTTTATGGTGCGGAAGGTTCAACTGTAACATTAGGAGAAAATATTGATCTTACAAACAATTCAAAATTTTTAAATATAAATGAAACTGCTCAGCTTTTAGTAACTAAAGACGGAAAAGCTGTTATAGATACAGGAAAAACGGTAACATCAAACCTTAAAACAACATTGTCGGCATTAGGAACGCCAGGTGGAACAAGAGGAAATACAGAAAATAAAGGAAGTCTCATTTTAAGCGGGAAAGTTGGTGCAATAGGAATTTATCTTTCCGAAGCAATAGGAAGAAATATTGCAGGAGGAGTTATAACCGCTAATGAAGATTCTTCAATAGGTATATTTGGAAAAGAAAATTCAACTATTGAAAACAGCGGAACTGTAAATACAAAAAAACAGAAATCAGTAGGACTGCTTGGAGAAACTTCTTTAATTTCAAATAAACAAGGAGGTATAATTGCTGTTGAAGGAACAGGTTCAGCAGGAATTTACGGCTCAAAAAATTCTAATATAACAAATGAAGGAAATATTACAGGAAAAGAAACAGGTTCGGCAGGAATTTATTCAGATAACAGTAATGCAACAAATAAAATTGGAAGCAGTATAACAATTGAAAAAGGAAGTTCGGCAGGAATTTATGCTAAAGTAATTGATACAAAAAACATAATAAATGAAGGAAATATAAAAGTAGGAACAACTTCAAATGTAACAGATACCCAAAGTGCAGGAATGTATGGAGAGCTTCTTGCTTCAGGAACGGGACCGTTAATTTTAAGTAATAAATTAAATATAAATACCGATTTGAAAGAATCTGTAGGAATTTTGAGCAAGAACGGTACAGGAAATGTGGAAAATGTGATAGCTGAAAATACAGGAACAATAGTTGCGGAAAAAGAAAAAACAGTAGGTATATTATCTGAGAAATCTACTGTAAAAAATACAAACGGAACTATAAGCATGAAAGGGAAAATATCAGTAGGTATATTTGGTAAAAGTTCTTCAGAAATAATGAATACCGGAGTTATAAGCATTGAAAATACTGCTGCAGATTCAAAATCTGTAGGAATTATATCAGATACAGGAACAACTTTAAATAGTGGAACAATAACAATATCCGGAGGGGGTTCTGCAGGTATACTGGGACAGAACAATGCACTTATAACAAACGGCAGTGCAGGAACTATAACTGCCAATGGTGAAAAATCTGCAGGAATATATACTGAAAACAGTACATCAGTAAATAATGGAACTATAACAGCAGTAGCCGGAAAATCTGCAGGAATGTTTGCAAAAAATTCTTCAGGAAATAATTACACAATAACAAATACAGGAGATATAAATATAACAACAACTACAGGAACACCTGATAACAGTGTAGGAATGTATGCTGAAATAAATGTAGGAACTACAGGAATAACAACATTAAAAAACTCAAAAAATATAACTGTGGATCAGAATAATTCAGTAGGAATGTATGTATTGAATAATTCAGGAGACAAAACAAAAGGAATAGTTTTAAATGAAATAGGAGCCAAAATAGAGACACTGAAACAGAATTCGGTAGGAATACTTGTGGATAAAGGAATTGTTACAAACTTTGGAACAGTTAATATCGCAAATATAGGTTCTGCAGGTATATATGGAAAAAATGATTCTGAAATAACAAATTCAAAAAATATAAATATTTCAGAAACGAGTTCAGCAGGAATTTATGCTGAAAACAGCAATGCTTTAAATGATGCTGGCGGAATTATTACTGTATCAAAAGGAAGTTCAGCAGGAATTTTCAGTAAAGTAGATGGAAATGCAGGAAAAGATTATAAACTTTCAAATACAGGAGCCATAAATCTTACAGGAGGATCGGTATTTGATCAGAGTGTTGGAATGTATGGAGAACTGGTTACAAATGCTACAAGAAAACTTACTCTTGAAAATGATGGAAATATTAATATAGGAACTAAAAAATCTGTAGGAATATATGGAAAAAACAATACTTCTACTCTAGAAAATCTTATTTTGAATAATACAGGTACAGTTACAGGAACAGAAATAGAATCTGTAGGGATACTCGGAGATAAAGGAAATGTTATAAATAATGGAACCATAAATATGAATGGAAATTCATCAGCGGGGATATTTGCCAAAATAGGTTCGGAAGTTACAAATAACAGTCTGATAACGATGTCGGGAAGAAGCTCAGCAGGAATTTATGCTGAAAACAGTAATGTAACTAATGCTGCAACAGGTACAGTTACTATTACTAAAGGAAGTTCGGCAGCAGTTTTCGGTCAATTTACTGATAATGGAAATTATATTTTGAATAATAATGGAAATATTTCCTTAACATCAGCAGTAACAACTGAAACTCAAAGTGTAGGAATATATGGAGAAGTATCAGGAACAGGAAGAATTACAATAAACAATAACAAGAATATAGATGCCGATATGCTTAATTCAGTGGGGATATATGCTAAAAATAATACGACTGATAAAACAAGACTGACAGCTATAAATAATGATACAATCACAATGAAAAAAGCAAATTCGGTAGGGATATTTTCTGATAAATCTGTAGGAGAAAATAG
This sequence comes from Leptotrichia sp. OH3620_COT-345, assembly GCF_003932895.1. Classification (NCBI taxonomy): domain Bacteria; kingdom Fusobacteriati; phylum Fusobacteriota; class Fusobacteriia; order Fusobacteriales; family Leptotrichiaceae; genus Leptotrichia; species Leptotrichia sp. OH3620_COT-345. Next base: position 55,835 of record NZ_RQYW01000015.1, read on the forward strand.
AAAAAATATAAATATACTTGAAAAAGAATCAACAGGTATTTTCGGTAAAAACGGAGCAAAAATAAGTAATGCTTCGTCAGGAGTTATAATTTTAAGCGATGTTCCAGGGGGAATAGGAAGTAAATCTGCAGGAATGTATGTTGACGGAGCGACAAGTAAAGCTGTAAATGAAGGAAATATTCTACTTAATGGAAAATCTACTACAGGAATGTCTGCAACAGACGGAGCTTCGGTGTTGAACTCAAAAACTATAATCGGAAATGCGGATTCGGCAATAGGAATATACGGAAATAAAAGTACAACTGAAAATGATGCTAACGGTATAATAACTCTTAACGGAAACAATTCCACAGGAATATTTGCTAAAAACAGTACAACTGCTAAAAATACAGGAGTTATAAACCTTGAAAGTGTGGGCGGAAGTAAAAAATCTGTAGGAATGTACGGAATAACAGACAATGCTGCAGATACGATAAATCTTTCAAATACAGGTACAATAAACCTTAATTCAGGAGAGTCCGTAGGCATATTTGCTCAAAATGGAAACAGTACAAATGTAAACTCCACTATATCAAATACGGGAAATATCAATTTAAACAAAGCACAAACAGTGGGAATATTTACTCCAAAATCAAAAATTACAAGTGTAGGAAATATAATATTATCCAATGATGCAGATTCTTCAGTAGCAGTGTATCTCACAGATTTAGCTGAAGCGGATGCTTCTACAGGAAATATAAATCTAAATACAATTTCCCAAAATCAGGTTGCTTATTATATAAAGGATACAGGAAAAATTATAGGTACAAACGTAGGAAATATAACAGGCTACGGAGTGGGAGTATACCTTGACGGAGGTACTTTGAATTCTACAAGTCCTATACTTGACTACACTCTTAACGGAAACAACGGAAACGGTATTATCGGATTACTCCTGAAAGGAAATACCAATATAACAGGATATACAAAAAAGGTAAAAGTAGGGGACACTACCGGTTCAAATTATGCGATTGCAATGTATAGTGACGGACAGGGAAGTCCAGGAAATACTAAAAATATAGATACAGCTCTTGAAACAGGAGAAAACGGAGTAGGTCTTTTTGCTGAAAATGGAAGTAATATAAGCTATAAAGGACAAATAGCTATAGGAAATGGCACAAAGGCAGGAACTGCGATTTATATAGGAAACGGGAATGGGACAACTCCTTCAACTGTAACTATTGATACGGGTGCAAATATAACATTAAAAGGAGAAAATGGAGTAGGAGCAATAGTAACAAAAGGAGCTACTGTAAATTTTAATGCAGGTGCAACGATTGAACTTCAGGGAGCAGGAGTCGGATTATTCGGTCAAAAAGGTGCCGTTATAAATGATAACGGAGGAACATTTAACAATAACGGACATTCTGCCGAAAGAATAAGAATTACAGGCGGTATTTCAAGAACGACTGCAAATACTACACTAACAACAGGAAATGTGCTTACTCACGTAATAAACGGAGAAGCGGTAGTAGAAAACGGTGTTACTGTAGATGCAGCACCTAATTCAAAAAATATAATAGGATTACTTGCCGAAGGAAACAGAGATGACAATGATCCTACCGTGAACTGGCTTTATAAAGATACTGCCAATCCTGATAATAACTATGATACAATAAATCTTGGAAATATCAATTTTACAAATGCAACATCTGCAACAGGAATGTATCTTGAATCTGCAAGAGGAAAAAATACCGGAATAATAAAAGTAGGAGATTCCTCTACGGCAATTTATGGAGTATACAAGGACGGAACTCCGAAATTTGACGGAGTGACACCCAATAAATCTGTAATTTTAAATGATACAGGTGCTAGTGTAGAAATAGGAAACTCTTCAGCAGGAATATATTCTGTAGGATTTGAAAAAGTTCAAAATAAAGGAAATCTATCAGGAAAAAATAATTCTGTAGGAATCTATGCAGTAAATTTTAAAATTGATAACGGGGTAAAAACTGTAAGAGATATTTCCATGAACATTAAAAATTTAGGAAATATAACACTCGGAAACGGAACAGCAGGAATATATGTAAAACAGGATACGGCTTCAGTAAACAGATCAAATATCGAGCATAGCGGAAGTATTACTGTAGGAGATGCAATACTTGATGCATCAGGAAATGTAAAAAATTCGGCAGTAGGAATTTATGCTGAGAAAACAAATATAACTTCCACAGGAAATATAACAGTAGGTAAAAAAGGAATAGCTTTATTTGGAAACAATTCTATTATAAATATTAACAGAGGAAATATTGATTATTCTAAAGGAGGCAGTCTTGCTTATCTGGAAAATTCAGTATTAAATTATAATACTATAGGAACTTTACAGACTTATACAGAACCGTTATTATTTATAAATAACAGTATTGCTACTATGGCTCAAAATGATATTAACATATCTCCTAATGAATTAGGTGCGTATATGAGTGGAACTTCTCAATTTAACAATTGGAACAAAATAGCTCTTGGAATAAATTCGACAGGAATTTACGCAGACAACGCCGATATAGTATTGGGAGGAAATTTGATTGAAAGTTCTTCTGCAAAGTCAAAAGGTATAGTTTCACTGAATTCAAACTTAAAAAACAGTACAGAAATAAAATTAAGCGGAGACGAATCATTGGGAATATATTCCAAAAATACCGGAGGATTGATCAGAACTTTAGAAAATTCAGGAAATATAGAAATATCCGGTAAAAAGACTGTAGGTGCATATCTGGAAGGAACTTCGGATCAGATATTTACTAACAAAGGAAATATAACTGTAGGTGATTCTTCTGATCCTGACAGAAACAATACGACAATAGGAATATATGCAAAAGACGGTGCGGCCATAGATATAATTAATGAAGGACAAATCAATACAGGAAAAAAATCTGTGGGTATTTATTCTATAAGTAACGGGAATATTATTACTACCAATACATCATCTTTAAATGTATTTGATGAAGGGATAGGAATATATAAAAAAGGAGGAAGTATAAATCTGGCAGGAACTGTAAAAGTTGCCGATCATACTTCAACTGTTAAAGATAGTGAACCTGTAGGAATTTATGGAACAGGAGGAGTTAATATAATAAATAATGCTTCAAGTGTAACCGTGGGAAATAAATCATACGGAGTAATATTAGGTAATTCGGGAGCAAATATAAATAAATATGCTAATTCTGTCAATACAGTAATTACATTAGGTAATGATTCCACTTATTTGTATTCTGATGGAAAATCTGAAATAGAAAATAACGGAACAATAACTTCCCCTCATAACAGAATAATAGCAATTTATGCTAAAAATAAAGGCCAAGTAAATAATAAAGGGAATATCGATTTAAGTCAGGGAATTGGAAATCTTGGAATTTATGCAACAGGTACAGGTTCAAAAGCAGTAAACAGCGGAAAAATTAAAGTAGGAAAAACAGACAGTTCGGATAAAGATAACATTATTTATGGAATAGGGATGGCTGCAGATAAAGGAGCTGTATTGGAAAACAAAGGAGATATTTACGTATCGGGAAACTTGAGTATCGGAATGTACGCAAAAGGTGCAGGAACTGAAATCAGAAATTCCGGAAACGTGTATCTTGATGCTTCTTCAGCAACCGTTTCTGATAAAATAGCTACTATGACAGGAGTATTTGTAGATGATAAGGCTAAATTTATAAATACGGGAACAATAAAATCCGGTTCCTATTCCGGAAACGATAATGTAAACGGATTAATAGGAGTAGCTGTTCTGAATGGAAGTACCCTTGAGAATTACGGTACAATAGATATTGATGCAGACAGAAGTTATGGAGTGCTCATAGTAGGTACGGAAAGTAATAAATCTGTTATAAAAAATTATGGAACAATAACAATTAAAGGTAAAAAATCATATGGTGTGAAATACAAAAACACTGTCGGTGTAAACGGTCAATCATTGCCTGAAAAAGAAGATAACAATAATATTCTGAACATGCTGAACGGACCCGGAGGGGTTATTAATGCTTCAAATGGAGGAAAAGAGTTTAACAGTGGAGCAAGCATTAATAAATCAATAGGAGATACTGAAATTGTTGAACTGCCTAACGGAAAAATCGTAATAAAAAGAAACGGAACAATAATTGAAGATGCTAATATGGAAATAATAAATCATGTTGTAACTCCTAATATAGGATTATCCAACTTTGGAATATATGTAGATACATTAGGAAGAACTAAGCCTATATCAATAGAAGGAATTACTACTCCGAACATTGACAGTGACTTAATTATAGGTACTGAATTTTCAGAAAACACAAATTCTAAAAATGTCATAATAGGAGAGAAAATTTTAAAACCTTTCCTTGATCAGACAAATATCGGAATATTTAACTTTACTCCATATTCAGGATCACTGACATGGATGGCGACTCCACAAGTTAATTTACGTACAGGAAAAATTGAAAAAATTATAATGGCAAAAATACCTTATACTGCTTTTGTTCCTAAAAATGATAATTCATTTAACTTTGCAGACGGACTTGAGCAGAGATACGATATGAATGAAATAGGTTCAAGAGAAAAAGCATTATTTGATAAACTGAACAGTATAGGAAATAATGAACAGATTCTTCTTTCTCAAGCTTATGACGAAATGATGGGACATCAGTATGCAAATGTACAACAGAGAATAAACAGAACTGGTACATTACTTGATAAAGAGTTTACTCATCTTAAAAAAGAATGGGATAATAAATCCAAGCAGTCGAATAAAATAAAGGCATTCGGAATGAGAGATGA
>NZ_RQYW01000016.1 GCF_003932895.1 Leptotrichia sp. OH3620_COT-345
TTGAATAGAAACATATGATGTATTTAAATCAGTATACACAATTTTCCTTTGTGTACAATGTATAGATTGAATAGAAACATATGATGTATTTAAATTGTCTTTCTTAGACTTCATAGTTGCCTCTCTCTTAATATTGAATAGAAACATATGATGTATTTAAATAGTCTTGAAGCTGGCTAATCATGCTCTTATAAAATTATTGAATAGAAACATATGATGTATTTAAATCCCTCTTTTGACCTCTTAGCTCTTACAGACTCATAGATTGAATAGAAACATATGATGTATTTAAATGCGCATATCCAGAGCCTGAGATATGAAGATCTCCTATTGAATAGAAACATATGATGTATTTAAATGCAAGCTAATTACATTTGTAATGGTGCATATGTTGATTGAATAGAAACATATGATGTATTTAAATAAATCTAGTTGGAAAAAACTTTCTCCCAACTCTACATTGAATAGAAACATATGATGTATTTAAATTTTAACAGCTAAAGAAGATATAAATTTTGAAGAAAATTGAATAGAAACATATGATGTATTTAAATAGATGTTGAATTTAAAGTTTTTAGAGAACAAGAGGATTGAATAGAAACATATGATGTATTTAAATTCAAAAAACTTAATTACCTTGACTATTTTTTTTAGTATTGAATAGAAACATATGATGTATTTAAATTATTTGGTTAAATAACGACCATTTTGACAACAACATATTGAATAGAAACATATGATGTATTTAAATTCCCTGTGTTTCTGGGATATGAAGTTGACAAAGAAAATTGAATAGAAACATATGATGTATTTAAATCTATTCCCTCATGTTTCACATGTTTCAGGCATATAATTGAATAGAAACATATGATGTATTTAAATTGAAACTAAGACCCGCAAGTCCCAAATGGAGGTTTAATTGAATAGAAACATATGATGTATTTAAATTTTTCTAATTCACATACAACAGCAAGAAACATTAAATTGAATAGAAACATATGATGTATTTAAATACGTTTGTACCATTTTGATGTTGTTGTCAAAATGGTATTGAATAGAAACATATGATGTATTTAAATAAAACATTTACATTTCATTTGTGGAGCTGCAAAAATATTGAATAGAAACATATGATGTATTTAAATATGTTGTAATTATATCTTTCGTCGTATGTCTTGAGAATTGAATAGAAACATATGATGTATTTAAATTAAAAACGATTTACAAAATTGATACTCTATATAATTATTGAATAGAAACATATGATGTATTTAAATATGTCAGTTTTAATATTCAAACTGCGGGAGTTCTTATTGAATAGAAACATATGATGTATTTAAATAATGCTAAATCAAACTCTTTAAATCTGTAAGTTTTATTGAATAGAAACATATGATGTATTTAAATATTCCACAAAATATTAATGAAATCCAAAATATTTTAATTGAATAGAAACATATGATGTATTTAAATTTGTCAAACTAAACAATAGAAGATTACAAGCTGTTTATTGAATAGAAACATATGATGTATTTAAATTTTCAATAAACTTATGGAAAAATTAGAAATGGAGCATTGAATAGAAACATATGATGTATTTAAATACAGAGATTTCAGCTTTGATAGTGACCTGATAGATATTGAATAGAAACATATGATGTATTTAAATTTGTACAAAGTACGCCGTTTACATTTTCTACGTTTAATTGAATAGAAACATATGATGTATTTAAATAGAGCTGTTCATTAACCATACCTTTCCACCTCTTTTATTGAATAGAAACATATGATGTATTTAAATAAGACGAAACATCAAAGATTATATTTTATTTGGTGAATTGAATAGAAACATATGATGTATTTAAATCCGTATAGTGAGAGGGCTATGCAAGGAGGTGAAAAAATTGAATAGAAACATATGATGTATTTAAATCCATTACAGATCGTTTCCCCCGCTTTTATATGTTTATTGAATAGAAACATATGATGTATTTAAATCGGAGAAATCTGATACTATAAATTTATTCCTGTTACATTGAATAGAAACATATGATGTATTTAAATTTTTTTTGTTTCCTCCTGTTTTTTTTTATTTAATTATTGAATAGAAACATATGATGTATTTAAATTTGATAAAAATATAAATGGCTTCAAAAAATATTTCATTGAATAGAAACATATGATGTATTTAAATACAATATTAGTTATCAAATCAAAAGTTTCTCTTTTATTGAATAGAAACATATGATGTATTTAAATTTTAATAGGAGATTTTAGTAAGGTTTTATTTATAACATTGAATAGAAACATATGATGTATTTAAATTTTAAACGCATTCCTTCCCTAAAAAATCTTTTCCCATTGAATAGAAACATATGATGTATTTAAATTAAAAAATTTTTGACAGCAAAAAAATCTTTTTGGGATTGAATAGAAACATATGATGTATTTAAATTCCTTAAGTATATTATAATAGATATTCCAAGACTCATTGAATAGAAACATATGATGTATTTAAATTACTCCCTTTGTAACCGTGTGTCCGTGCTACAGTTTATTGAATAGAAACATATGATGTATTTAAATAGAGTATTAAGCTCCTAGAAGAGGATATAGGAGAAGATTGAATAGAAACATATGATGTATTTAAATAAGTGTGTAGGTAAATAATAAGGATAGAATCTTTAAACATATTTAAATATACAATTTAGATATTAAAATATGAAATTGTGTAGTATCATAACAATTTTTATTATCTATATATATGTTAATGATAAAGAATAAAAGGTATAAAAAGAGGTAGTTTATGAAAATTGAAAAATTAGGGTTATCAACAAGAGCGTATAATTGTTTGATAGAAAATGGGATTTATACGATGCAGGAACTTATGGAGATTTCTGAAAAAGAACTGATAGAATTTAAAAATTTAGGGGTGAAGACGTTAAATGAAATTTTAGTAGTAAGAAAAAAATATATAGATTTTGGATTTCAGAAAGAAACGGGTTTTATTGAAAATAATGAAATAAAAGATAAATATTTAGATGACTTTCATCAGGAATTTAAAAATTTGAAAGAAATTGTACTGGATATAATATTAAAAAATAAAGGGTTAATTTCAAATCTACAAATTAATGATAAGATATTTGAACGTTTACAAGAAACAAAAATTTTTCAAATTATATTGGACAGTTTAATAACGGAAAATAAAATAGAAAAAATTGAAAATAAATATAGAATTTATTTACCTAAATTAGAAGATTATATAAATAGTTTAAGTAAAAATAAAAAAATGATTTTTTTAAATAGATTAAAAGGAAAGACTTTAGAAGAAATAGGAAAAAGTATGGGAGTTACCAAAGAAAGAATAAGACAAATTGAAAAAAATTATATGAAAAAATAGGAAAAGTAAGAGAAGATGATTATAAGGAAATATTTGAAAAATATTATTGGCATCGGGAAGAATTTACACATATTTTTAACACTTCGGAAATAATTTATAATTTTTTAAAAGTAAAATATAAAAAAGGAAAAGAAAATCTAGAAAATATATTATTTGATAGTGAAATTTCTGAAGAACTAAGAAATAAAGCAGAAAAAATAATATATAAAGATTTTATAAATGAAAAAGGGATAAGGATAAAAAAAGATAGAAATTCAATATTAGACTATTTATTAAGAACATATTGTGAAAGTGATACAAAAATAGAAAAATTGGATGAAATATATAAAAGTTTTTTAGAAAGTCACAATATGATAAATCAGGAAAAATTTAGATTTTCAGAACGATATCTTGAAAATAGAGTCGCAGAAAAAAGTACAGTTCTTTATAAAAAAGGAAGAAAAATCAGATATTATGGAAAAATAGAACAAACTCCCGAAAATATCATAAGAGAGTTGGATTTTAATAAATTTAAAAATTTAGAAATTTCTACTTTAAAATTATTTACTGATTATCCTGAAAAAATGTTAGAGTGGGACATTAGAGATGAATATGAATTACATAATTTTCTAAAAAAAATTTTGAAAAATTGTGAAAAAATAGATTTAAATTTCGGGAAGATGCCGACATTAAAATTCGGAAATCCAAACAGGGAAATGCAAATGTTGGATTTGTTAATAGAATTAGCACCTGTAAGTTTAGATGAGCTGGTTTCTGCATATGAAGAAAAATATGGAGTAAAAAAGGAAACAATTTTAGCAAATTATATAAATTGTATTTCAGAATATCTTCAAAATGGCATGTATTCAATAGAGTATAAAGATTTAACATGGGAAGAACAGCAGTATCTGAGAAGGAAATTAATGGAAGATATTTATTATATTGATGAAATAAAAGAGATCTATTTGGATAGATTTCCAAATAAAGACAGCTCAATTATAAATTCTTATAATTTAAAAAAATTAGGATATAAAATTTATTACAATATGGTTTTATCTAATAAATACAGCAATTTAGAGCAGTATTATAAAAAAGTTTTAAAAAGTAAAGATACTATAGATTTGAATTCCGAATATATTAAAGGAAGGCATACATCAAGTTTTTATCGAGTATTTAATATTTTAAAAAACGAATTTCAAATATTTGAATATCTTCCAAATAAGATAATATCTTTACAAAAGTTGAATATTTATGGAATTGAATTAAATGATTTAAAAGAATATATTGAAAATGTACATAATTTCAATACAGAAGAGCTTTTTACCATAAAATCTTTGAAAAAATGGGGATTTAAAGATAAAATTGAAGATTTAGGGTTTGAAGAATGGTTTTATGCTTCCGTATTAAGTTCAGATTCCAGATTTAAGTTCAGAAAAACAAATAACACAATATTATTCGGAAAAGAAAAAGTTACTGTAGGAGATTTTGTTAAGTATGTTGTAGTAAGTAATACGGGCATTAATATTTATAAATTACAGGATTATTTATTTCAATATTATGAGATAAAAATTGAAAAATATAAATTAATAGAAAATATAAAAGAAAAAAATTTATATTATGATCAGATAATGGAAACGACATATATTGACTATAACAAATACTTGGAAATAAATTAAATTCATTTTAAGATGGTAAATGTAATAATTGAAAGTCGAAGAAAGAGCTTGAAATATGGTAAACAAGCTCTTTTGGTTAATTATTCAATTTTTCTTAATTTTTTTCTAATTTCTTTCAGAAGTTTTTTTGCATTTTCTAAATTTATATGTTTGGCTTCTGTGAGTTTTTGAGCTAAAATTTCCACTTCACTTCCAATAGCGCCTACTGAAAGAGCCAGTGATTTAGCTTGTAATTTCATATGTCCTTTCTGTATACCTTTAGTGACGAGAGCTTTGAGAGCAGCGAGATTTTGAGCAAGTCCTACAGAAACAATAATACAAGCTAAAGTTTTTGCATCAGGATTTTTTAAAATATTAAAAGCAGCTTTTACAGAGGGATTAAGTCCGATAGAACCACCCACAGAAGCAATGGGCATTGGAAGAGTCAGCATGCCTTTGAGTTTTAAGTTTTTTTCATCAAAAGTCCAAGTTGTAAGTCCTTTATATTTTCCACTTGAAGCTGCATAAGCATGTCCTCCGGCTTCTATTGCTCGCCAGTCATTTCCTACCGCAATAACGACAGCATCAATTCCGTTAAAAATACCTTTATTGTGAGTTGCGGCACGATAGATATCAATTTTGGCAAATTTACTTGCCAACTCGATTTTTTTTGCTATATTAACGGCAACGTTTATATCATTACTTAAAAACTTAATATCTATTTCACATGATGAAGTCACAAGAGACTTGTCGGCATAATTGGACAAAATTGTCATGAGGCAGATTCCTCCGGTTATTTTTTCAAGAAGAGATTTTATCCCTTCAAGCATACTGTTTATAATATTTGCCCCCATTGCTTCTTTTACATCGACAGTCAGATAGACTGAAAGAAAAGAAGTATTGTCATCATAAAAAATTTCCGCTCTTATATCTTCAGCTCCTCCTCCTCTCTTAACAATGGAAGGATATGCTTCATTAGCAGTATTTAAAATTATCTCTTTATAATTAAGGACATTTTCAAAGGCTTTTTCGATATTTTCAATATTATATAAAATCACCTGTCCCGTCATTTTACGGTTTAAAATTTCCGCATAGAATCCTCCTGAAGAGGAAATCATTTTTGCGGCATAGCTACAGGCTGCAATAACTGAAGGCTCTTCAATAACCATAGGAACTGTATATTTTTCACCGTTAATTAGAAAATTTGGTGCGATACCTAAAGGTAATGCTAAAGTTCCGATGTTGTTTTCGGATATTTTTTCAGCTATGTCACAGGGCAAAGTAACATTGTTCAAAAGATTTTCTGAAAATTCATCATTCAGAAAACTGTTTTCTTTTAATATTTTTATACGTTCACTTCTACTTTTATTATGAAAGCCCAGCCATATATTTTTTTTAGTTTTCATTATAAATTCGTTCCTTTATTTTTTTATGTTGCTTTTATAAATTCTTTTATGATTTTCTATTTTTTCAAGAGAAAAAATACTGTCATCAGAGTTATTAAGGTCAAAATTTCCTTCTTCATTAACAGTAATCTCTTCAAAAAATATTTTTTCATACTCATTTACGGATAGTCTATGACGTTTGGAAAATTCGGTTTTTCTATCTATACGGAGAGATTTTTTGAAATTTTCTGCTAATGTTACACTGAAAATCTCACCTACTGCACCACTTCCGTAACTGTACATGGCAATACTGTCACCTGATTTTAAATTATTTGAATTTTCCAGTAAAGAAAGCAGACTCAAATAAAGAGAGCCTGTGTAGATGTTTCCAATTTTTTGATTATATACTATGGAGGATTCAAAATTTTTCAGAAATTTATCTTTCATTTCTTTGGTGAAAGATTCTGGGAAAAGTGACTGTAGACCTTTAAGTCCCAATTTCGGATATGGAAGATGAAAACAAACAGCTTCAAAGTCTTCCAGAGTTTTACTGTTTCTTTTTAAATATTCATTCCATATGACTGTCAAACAATCAAGATACTGTTTTGCGGAAAAATGCCCATTAACACAGGGGTATTTTGAATAATTTGGACGCCAGAAATCCATAATATCACGGGTATGGAAAACATTATCATCATTTAAAATAAGAAGTTTCGGATTCTTTTTTAGGAGCATTGCACAGCTGCCTGCACCCTGTGTGGATTCTCCCTGTGAATTTATACCATATTTTGCTATATCACTTGCAATGACAAGAACGTAAGAATCAGGATTTTTTTCAATGTGATTTTTAGCAAAATTGAGACCGGCTGTTGCTCCGTAACAGGCTTCTTTAATTTCTACTGAACGAGTAAAAGGCTGTATTTTTAAAAGATTATGTATAAATACTGAAGCAGCTTTACTATGATCGATTCCTGTTTCAGTGCACATTATAATCATATCTATTTTTTCCCTGTCGGAACTATCCAAAATTTCGTAAGCAGCGGCAGATCCTAATGTGACTATGTCCTGACTGACAGGGGAAACACTCATTTCAAGCTGCATAAGCCCTTTTTTAAATTTGTTGGGATTGGCATTTCTACCGATTGCTAGATCTTCTATATCGAGATAATATTTAGGCATTGCAAATCCTATTTTATCAATTCCTATTTTCATATATTCTGCCTCTCTTATAAATTTTAAAATAACTTTTTATAACTGTTCCGCTTTGTAATTTCTATGTGATTTATTTTACTACAAAAGCATCAAAATATCAAACAAATAATTGAAAAAAATTAAGAAAATAATATATTTTATATTTATTCTATATTTATAAGTTAAAATAAAATTATGTATGTTATACTTAAAAAAATAAGATATTATGAAGGGAGATTTAAACTTATGAAGAAATTATTAATAATTTCATTATTTTTAATCTGTCTGGGAACAACTTATGGAGCCGGTCAGAAAATTAAATCGGGAAAGGCGGAAGAAGTAAATATGTCTGTAAATATTTCAAATACTGGTGACGAAGAATTGACAAAGGATTTAAGTAAAACTGTAAAGCCTCAAGATGATTTTTACAGATTTGTGAATGAAAATTGGGAAAAAAGAACACAAATTCCATCAACAAAACCTGCGTGGGGTTCTTTTACAGAGCTTTCTGAAAAAAATCAGGATTTTTTAAAAAATTTAGTAGAAGAATTAAAAAAGAAAAAAAATATTAAAAATGCCGATGAGAAAAAAATAATAACTCTTTATTATTCCTATTTGAATATTAAAACAAGAAATGAAGCAGGAATAGAACCTATAAAAAAAGACTTGGAAGAAATAAATTTATTAAAAAACATAAAAGATTTTGAAAAATATACTATAAAAGTTACAAAAGAAGGAGGGGGAACGCTATATGGCTGGGGAGTAGGAACGGATTTAAATTCGTCAAAGGATAATGCGGTTTACTTAGGTTCGGCGGGATTGGGGCTTTCAAAAGATTATTATCAGAAAGAAACTTCTGAAAATGCTGAAATTTTAAAAGAATATACTAAATATGTAAGTGATATGCTTACTTATCTCGGAGAAAAAAATACCGTAGAAAAAGCTAAAAAATTAGTTGAATTTGAAAAACAGATAGCAAAACTGCTTCTTACAAATGAAGAAAGTCATGATGTAAAAAAAATAAATAATCCGAGAAAAGTAAATGAATTAGATAAAATAGTCAAAAATGTTGATTTGAAAAATTATCTGAAACAGTCGGGAGTAAATACGGATAAAGTTATTATAGGTCAGATAAAATATTATGAAAATCTTGACAAAATATTAAATAATTCAAATATAGATGTGATTAAAGATTATTTGAAATTTCATCTTATTTCAGGAGCTTCGGGAATTCTCACAGATAAACTAGGAGAAAGAAAATTTGAATTTTATGGAAAATATATAAACGGTCAAAAGGAAAGGGAAAAGTTTGAAAAAAGAGCTCTGTATTTTGTAGATGGTACATTAGGAGAAATAGTTGGGAAAATTTATGTAGAAAAGAATTTTTCTCCTGAAGCCAAAAAAAATGCCAAAGAAATGGTAGATTACATTTTAAAGGCATTTCATAATAGGATTGAAAGAGTTACTTGGATGAGTGATATAACAAAAAAGAAAGCTCTTGAAAAATTAGGAAAAGTAACAGTGAAAATCGGATATCCTGATAAATGGAGAAATTTTGACGAACTGATTATAAATGAAAAAGACAGCTTATATGAACAGATGAAAAGCATAAGTAAATGGGAGTATAAGAAAGAACTTAAAAAAGTAGGAAAACCCGTTGATAAGTCTGAATGGTACATGAATGCCAATCAGGTAAATGCCTATTATTCTCCTACAGGCAATGAGATAGTGTTCCCTGCGGGGATATTGCAATTTCCTTTTTATGACTACCGGAAACTTGGACCGGGGAGTAATTTTGGAGGTATAGGAGCAGTTATAGGTCATGAAATGACACACGGTTTTGATGTTTCGGGAGCTTCTTTTGATGGAGATGGAAATGTGAAAGATTGGTGGACAAAGGAAGATAAAAAAGAATTTGATGCTGTAACTGAAAAATTGGCTGAAGAATTTTCAAAATATTCGATATCTCCTAATGTGAATATAAACGGTAAATTTACATTAACTGAAAATATAGCTGATCTCGGTGGTGTAAACATAGCTTTTGACGCCTTACAGATGTATCTGAAAGATCATCCTGAAAAAGATATAAAGATAAACGGATATACACAAAATGAACTGTTTTTTATGAATCACGCGAGAATATGGAGACAGAAAGCTACAGAAGAGTATTTAAAAAATCTTGTTAAATCCGATCCTCATTCACCGAATTATTACCGTGTAAATGGAATTTTTCCTAATGTGGATGCTTTCCATAATATTTTTAAAACTGAAAAAGGTAATAAACTTTATAAAGAATCTAAAGATAGAATAAAAATATGGTAGATAATAATAGAAGTTTTTTATGAGGACCGGTTGAAGTCCTCATAATTTTAATATTGATTACATAGTTTTTGAAAAAGATTTCAATGATATTAAGATATAATGGAAATATACATACAAAAAGATATAAATAAAAGAGTGAGGATTTATAGTTATCCTCACAAAAAGAAAATATAAAAATCATAGATTATTTTTCTGTAAGACTTTCGTCAATTATTTTTTTAGCCAATTCATAAGGAACTTCTTCATATTTTAAAAGTTTCATTTCAAAATATCCCCGTCCTTGGGTCATCGCTTTTAAGTCATTTGCATATTTAAAAGTTTCAGACATAGGAGCTTCAGCGATTATTTTCTGTTTTGTCCCTTTGTGAGATTCCATTCCCATTACTTTTCCGCGTTTTTTGTTTATATCTCCCATAATATCTCCTATATATTCTTCAGGAACAATTATCGACAGTTCCATAATCGGCTCAAGAAGTACAGGTTTGGCTTCCAGCATTCCTTTTTTAAATGCCAGATTTGCGGCAATTTTGAAAGACATTTCCGAAGAATCCACATCGTGATAGGAACCGTCATAAAGAACGGCTTTTATATTTGTAACAGGATATCCTGCCAAAACACCATGTGAAAGTGACTCTTTAAGTCCTTTTTCTACAGCAGGAATATATGATTTAGGAACGCTGCCTCCTACTACAGTTTCTTCAAATGTAAAACTTTCATCAGCAGGCATAAATTTAATTTTAACATCTCCATACTGCCCGTGCCCTCCTGACTGTTTCTTATATTTTCCCTGTACATCGGACTGTCCTGTTATAGTTTCTCTATACGGAACTTTTAATTCTTCAGTTTTTACTTCCACTCCAAATTTATTTTTCAACTTTTCAATTAATGTGACAATATGTAAGTCTCCTTGTACTCCGAGTACTGTCTGACTTGTTTCCATATTTCTGCTCCATATGAAAGAAGCATCTTCTTCCATGAGCTTCTGAAGTCCTGTAGATATTTTTTCATCATCGGCTTTATTTAAAGGTTCCACTGCAATGAGCATTTGAGCTTTCGGGAAAGATATATTGGGAACTGAAGGCTCTTTTTCATTGCTTGCCAAAGTATCTGAAGTTTGAGTATTTGAAAATTTTGTAAATATGACGATATCTCCATATACTGCTTTAGGAATATCTATGAGTTTATCCATCACCATAGCGGATATTTTCCCAACTCTTTCTTTAATTCTTTTGTTGATATTATATATTTCACTTTCAGGCTTTAATTCTCCTGAAAGAACTTTTGCATAAGAAACTCTTCCCAAAAATGAATCTATGACAGTTTTAAATATCTGACATACAAATTCTTTTTTTTCAGGTTTGACTTTTTTATTGTCACGGGGTGCAGGCAGATAATCTCTTACCATATCGAAAGTTGTATGAAGACCTATATTTTTAAATGTAGATCCACATATAACGGGAATAATATTTCCATTGAGTACACCTTCTCTAAGTCCTTTATGAATTTCCGCAGTAGTAAATTCCGTTCCGTTAAAATATTTCTCCATAAGCTCTTCGTTTGTTTCGGCAACTGCTTCGAGAAGCATATCTCTCACAGGTTGGATTTGCCCATCCATATCATCAGGAATGGAAGCATTCCGGCATTCTTTTCCATTGTACTCTCTGGCATACATATCAACTACATTTATATGTCCTTTGAATGAATCGGCTTTTCCCCATGGAACATGAAAAGGAGCAATTCTTTTTCCGTATTTTTCTCTTAATTGTGAAAGAATCTTTTCATAATCAGCTTTTTCACTATCAATTTTATTGACAAAAATAAATCTCGGAATATTTCTGCTGTTGGTCAGTTCAAGAGAAGTTTCAGTTCCCACAGATAAGTCAGTAGTTCCGTCAACAATTATAATAGCACCGTCAGCTGCGGCAAGACCTGATTCCAGTTCTCCAAAAAAATCGGCATATCCCGGAATATCGAGAAAGTTAAATTTCAGAGATTGGTATTCAATCGTATGTAAAGATGTGGAACTGCTTATTTTTAGATTGTCATTGGGATTTGAAATTCTTGTTGTGAGTCCTGCAGTAAATTCCAGTGCTTCAGTCATGTTACTTTTTCCTGCACCGCTATGTCCTAAAATAGCTACATTTCTGATACTGTCACTCTCATAGATTCTCATATTTTCTCCTTTCAAAACCTTCTTAATAAAAGTCCGGCTTATTTTTCAAATATTATTGACAGCATTTCCGGAATTATAAAACTTTTAAAAAATGGAACATATAGATAATTTAAAGAAGTTCTATTATCTAAGAAGGTTTCTTTGTTAAAATAATATATTAAATAATTTAATTTCATACAATATATTATAACTGGAAAAATTCAAAAAGCAACAGGGAAAAGATGAAAAATATTTAATATTCTCAAACATTTACAAAGTCAGAAAAATATAGTATAATTTTAAAATAAAAATCATCACTAAAAAGGAGCCTGCAGATGGCAACAAAAAAATCGAAAAATGCTGAAAAGAGAAAAAATACGGGCAGAAATATTCTGATTATAGTAGTTGTAGCAACAGTTTTATTTATATTTAAAGACAGAGTGGTAAGTTCATTTAAAATTCTTGACGAGGCAGCTCAGATTATAAATTTTAAACTTGTAAATGTAAAAAGTATTATTTACAAGCAAACATTGAAATTCAAATCAAGAATACAGGATATAAATTATGTGGATACGTATATTAAAAATAATAAAGAAAGAGATTTTGAGTTGCAGAAAAATAAAGTTCAAAATATGGAGCTTGCAAATATTGCCGAAGAAAATAAAAAATTAAGAACAATGCTTGAAATGAGAAGTAAAAATCCTTCAGAATATATTGCGGCAGATGTGGCACTTGTGGAAAATCTAAATTCTTCAGAAAGAATATTTATAGATAAAGGGAGAAATCATGGGATAATATTAAATTTGCCTGTGATGTATAACGGTTTTCTTATAGGAAAAGTTTCCAAAGTAGGAGCTGATTATTCTGAAGTTACGTTATTGACGAGTAAAAATTCGAGAATCAGTACAGTAATAAACGATACGGATATGCAAATTTTACGTGGAAACGGAAACGGAACATTTTCAATTTTTAATTATAACGAAAATGTAACTGAAAAATCTATATTTAATATAGAAACTTCAGGAACGAGTGACATTTTTCCAAGAGGTCTCATAATAGGTTCATTTTATATAAAGGATCTTAATTCTTTTAAGCAGACAAAAGAATTAAGGTTCAGACCGTCTTATGAAGTTTACGATATTCAAAGTGTCCTTGTATATAAATGGAGCACGGATGATGCTGTTAATAAAGAAATTCAAAATCAAATTAATGAGGAAATAGAACAGGAATTCAAAAAAAATAAAGGAACTACACAGACAAACTAAAGGAACTTACATTAATATATATGAGTCGGAAGCATTATGAAAATAAAATAATGAAATAAAACTATCTCCGATATTTATAAGTATTACTAAGAGGTGAGGAAATGATAAAAAATAAAGCAACAGTAAGCAGAGTAATTTTTCTTTTTGTGTTAATATCAGTATTTTCTTTTTCTAAAGATTTCTGGGAAAAAAGCAGATTTACGGTAAATGTTACAGAAAGTTTGAAAATGAATAAATCTGTAAAAACAAAAAGATATGTTATGACATATAGTGGAGGAACATTGAAGCTACAAATGACTTATCCGGCTGTAAATAAAGGTGAAATTTATACATTTACCGGAAATAATAAAACTATATATTATCCGTCATTAAATCAAACAGTTACTCAGAAGCTGCATGAAGATGAAGCGAATATACTAAGTGTGTTTAATAAGCTTAATAAAATTACATCTAAGAAAACTCAGACAACAAACGGAGATACATTTACATTTGAAAATTCATGGCTGACATCTATAATAAGTAAAGGATATAAAGTAAATTTCAGTGATTATGTGAAATCAGGAGAATATACTTATCCTTCTAAAATATCAGTAACGGATGGTAATTCCCAGATAATTTACAGATTATCAAATTTTAAATAGTATTAAACAATGAAAGAAGAATATGAAAACTTTAAAAACAAAATGTCTTGTATTAAAAAAAGAAGAAATAAATGAAGCAGATTTAATGGCAACGGTTTTTAGCAGGGAATATGGAAAAATGAAAGTCGTGTCGTACGGTATAAGAAAATCAAAAAGAAGAAATCCTGTTGCCTTAAATCCCCTGAATATTACATATATAACAATACAGGAAAAAAATGGGTATTATATGATAAGTGAAGCGGAATTGGTAAAAATTTTCAAAAATATTATAAAAGATATTGAAAAATTGGAAATTTCATTGTATATTTTAGACAGTGTAAATAAAATTTATGATATTAATTATGAAGATAAAGTTTTTTTTGACAGGTTAATTGAAATACTTGAATTCATAAATACAAGGAGGAATATAAAGAAAGGTTATAAATATTATCTTCTTTTATCCTTTTTGAGAAGAATAATGTTGGAACAGGGGATTTATGATATTAATGAATTGGAAAATTTGCTCGGTTCTCAACTTATGTCAAAATATAAAAAAATATGTTTGATAAATAAGAAAAGTTCCGATTATACAGATATTGAAAGAGAGTTTGAAGAAAACTCCGAATATTTAAAAAAAATAATAATATTTTTTGAAAAATATATAAATGAGAATTTACAAGTGAAAATGGAAATGAAAAAATTTTTAATGGAGGAGTTATATGTTGCTCGATAAAAAAGTTGCAGATTATATTAATGTGAAAACAATAGAACTTGACTTAAAGTCTAAAACTAAAAATGCGGTCATTAAAGAGCTTTTTGAAAATATAAAGAAAAGCGGATATGTTAAAAATGAAGAAATTGCACTAAATGATTTATATGCGAGAGAAGATATGGGAAGTACGGGAATAGGAAAAAACGTAGCCGTTCCCCATGCAAAAACTGATGCTGTAAATGAACTTACTGTGACATTGGGAATTTCAAGAAATGGGATAGAATATGGAGCCATTGATGAGGAAAATGTGAATATATTTTTTATGTTTTTATGTCCTAAAAATCAGTCACAGGAGTATTTAAGGGTCTTGGCAAGGATATCAAGACTTATAAGAGAGGATAAATTCAGAGAAAGTCTGATGAAAGCAAAGACAAGTGAAGAAATAATAGGAATAATAAAAAATGAAGAAAATTAAATTAGAATATATTGAATTTTATTTATTTTAAAGTAAGGGGAAATTATGAAATGTCCATTTTGCGGCAGTGAAAATACAAAAGTAATTGATAGCAGAGCTTATTCGGATGGAAATTCCATCAAAAGACGGAGAGTCTGTGAAAATTGTGGAAAAAGATTTACTACTCATGAAAAAGTAGTAGACTTGGCACTGTATGTAATAAAGAAAAACGGAGAAAAACAGCCTTATTCAAGGAAAAAAGTTTATAACGGAATTATACGTGCATTGGAAAAACGGAATGTAGATTCTGAAAAAGTTGAAGAAGTTGTTGATAAAATTGAAAGAGTTATTTTAACTGAATATTCGGGTGAAATAAAGTCCAGTGAATTAGGGAATATTATAATTTCTTATCTGCTCGATTTAGATGAAATAGCATATGTAAGATTTGCGTCAGTATATAAAGAATTTGACAGTCTGGACAGTTTTATCAAGGAAATAGAGAAAATAAGAAATGAAAAAGTAAATATGTAAAAGTGAAAATTGGAAAAATTAGGAGAAAAAATGGCAAGAAAAAGAATATTTTTTGTTTTTAATTTATTTTTCTTTGTTATGATAGGTGTAATTTTTTATCAGACATTTGAAACTTATTTAATAAAAAAGGAAGTAAACAGGGAAATAAAAAATACTGAAAAAGAAGTGCAGGAATATGCTGAAAAAAAGAAAAAACTTGAAAGCAATATAAAGAATTTCAGTGAAGAGGAAAAAATAGAAAGAGTTGCCCGTGATAGGTTAAACTTAAAAAAAGAAGGAGAAATTACTTATAAAATCATAGAATAATAAAATGAATAATGTATGCATTTGAAAAAATGTTTATTTTTAGATGAATTTTATATTTAGATAAAGAAGGGGAAAAATGTTGAACTTGTATAATATGGAAATCTATAAGAAAAAACTTGAGGAATATAAAATAGAAGATGAAAAAAACATGTATATTTTCAGAGTAAATAAAAGATACATCATTTCATCATCTATTTTTTTTGTAATGCTTTTATTTGTGGCATTCTATTCATTGTATAAAGGTTTAAGAGGAATAGAAAGGCTTACTTTTTTTAAATTGATTTTAATAGGAGTATTGATTGTTTATACTTTATTTTCAATATGGATAATTTTCAAATATAAGATTATTATTAAGGAAAACATGATTATTTCAGATAAAACTCAAATAAATATGAATAAAATAAAAGAAGCTACTGTAAAGATTGATAGGATAAGCGTAAAAAAATTTGATAAATGTCTTGAAATTATTACGGAAGATAAAAAGAGAATAAAGTACAGGCTGAATATGGAAAATGATTTACTGTTTGTAAAGCTTGTACAAAAATATACAGGAGATAAATTGATTGTACAAAAATAAAACAATTATTCAGGAGGAAAAATGAAAAAAATATTAGTAATGATATATTTAATATTGAGTATGTTAGTGTCTGCAAATGATGCAGTAATAAAAAAGGCACTGATTAAAGTATATACTTCGCATCAACTGTTTGATTATACAGCACCTTGGCAATATGGACAGAGTTTTAATTCTACTGCAACAGGATTTATAACAGAGGGAAATAAAATTATAACAAACGCTCATGCAGTTTTAAACTCGAAGTTCCTTCAGATAAGAAAAGAAGGAGATTCAAAAAAATATAAGGCGGCGGTTAAGTTTGTTTCTGAAGAATATGATTTGGCACTTATAGAAGTAGAGGATAAATCATTTTTTAACGGAACGGTTTCTTTAAAATTGGGAACATTGCCTCAAATAAGGGAAAATGTCACTGTATATGGCTATCCTTTAGGCGGAGACAAATTAAGCACGACACAGGGAATTGTATCGAGAATGGAGCATAGCGCATATACATTGACAAATAAGAGATTTCTCATAGGTCAGACTGATGCTGCAATAAACAGGGGAAATAGCGGAGGCCCTGTTACAAGTAAAAATAAAATTGTTGGAGTGGCTTTTGCAGGAATAAGTTCAGCGGATAATATAGGATATTTTATACCTGTGAATATACTTGAACATTTTTTGGATGATATAAAAGATGGAAATTATGATGGAGCACCTGGGTTAGGTTTACAATATTCTAAATTGGAAAGTCCTTCTCACAGAAAAATGTTGGGACTTGAAAATAACTCTCGGGGTGTTCTTATAAAAAAAGTGTTTAAAAATTCACCTTTTGAAAATGTATTGAAAAGAAATGATGTATTATTAAAATTGGATAACAGCCCTATTGAATATGACGGGACTGTAGAATTCAGAAAAAATGAAAAAACCGATTTTTCATATGTAAATCAACAGAAAAAATACGGTGATACAATAACATATGAAATAATAAGAGATAAAAAAAGACAGACCGGTCAGGTAAAACTTGATAAGAGAGATATAAATTACAGTGTAGTAAAGGAAGTTACATTGGAAACACCGCCGTCATATCTTGTTTATGGAGGACTGTTATTTGAACCTTTAACTAATAACTATATGAATATAGTACAAGGAGCTCTTTCTTCCGTTTATGAAAAAGAGGAGGCATTTAAAGATTATTCTGAACTTGTGGTATTAGTGAGAGTTTTAGCTTTTGATGTAAACTTAGGATATGCAGAAGAAGGTAATACTATAATTACAAAAGTAAATGGACAAAAATATAAGGATTTCAAAGATTTTGTCCATAAAGTAAAAAATGTGAAATCTGAGTTTATAATATTTGAAAATGATAGAGGAGAAGAAATAGTTCTTGATGTAAAGGAAGTAGAGGCTCAGAAAGCGGAACTTATGAGAAATTATAATATAACATCGGATATGTCCGATGATGTCAAATAAGGGAGAAAAATGGTAGAATTATTTATAGCGTTTAGACATATAGTTGAAAGAAAATTTCAAAGTATATTTTCAGTTTTGGGAGTAGCAATAGCAGTAACAGTTTTTGTAGTTTCTCTCACCGTGTCAAACGGTCTTGAAAAAAATATGATTACTTCGCTTCTTACATTAAGTCCTCATATTTTAATAAAAAATGCCAAGGATACGTATTTTGAAAGTTATCAGGAGATATTGGAAAAAACTAAGGGAATAAAAGGAGTGAAAGCCATTATCCCTCAAATAAGAAGTCAGTCAATAATAAAATTTGAAGGTTTTGCCAAAGGTGTTCTTGCAGACGGTATTGAAGCGGAAAATGTAAAAAATGATTTGAATTTGAAAATACTTAAAGGAAATAATAATATAAATGAACTTAATTCAATTCTTATAGGAGAAGAGCTTTCAAAGGAAATGGAAATAGCTCCGGGAGATGAATTAAGTCTTGTATCAGCAGATAATAAAGAAATAAAACTTATAGTAAGGGGAATCTTTAAAACCGGATTTCTTGATTACGATTCAAATTTAGTTATAGTTCCTCTTAAAACAATGCAAATTCTTACTGAAAGAGGAGAAGTAGCAACAGAAGTCGGAATAAAAGTAGAAAATCCTCAAAAAGTAGAAAGTCCGCTGCTCGGTGTACTTTCAAATTTACCTGAAAATGAGTACAGAGTATTAAGCTGGAAACATATAAACCAGAATCTCCTTAATGCGGTTCAGTTTGAAAAATTTGTTTTAGTGGCTATTTTAAGTCTGTTACTTATAATAGCCTGCTTTGCCGTATCAGTAATACTAAATATGATTGTAAGGGAAAAGATAAAAGATATAGGGATATTGAAGTCTATCGGCTATACAAATGCAAATATACGGAGAATATTTACTATAGAAGGTCTGATAATAGGTATATCGGGAATGTTGCTGGCAAGTGTAATATCTCCTGTAGTACTCATCATATTGAAAAAATTATTCAAAATATATATGAAAAACTCCTATTACTATCTGGAAGAACTGCCTTTGTATATATCCGTAAATGAGATTACAATAGTGTATGCGGTGACTTTTATAGTAGTATTTATTTCTACGATTTATCCCGCTGTAAGAGCATCCAGAATGAAACCTGTGGAGGCATTGAAACATGAATAATACAATAATGGAACTAAAAAATGTAAATAAGATATATAAAACTAAAGTGGAAGAAATACACATACTGAAAGGTGTAAATTTATCTTTTGGAAGAGGAGATTTTGTTTCCATACAGGGAAAATCGGGAAGTGGGAAAACAACACTTTTAAACATATTGGGACTTCTTGACATACCTACAGACGGAGAAATGAAAATAGATGGAAAGCCTGTAAATTATAAAAATGAAAAGACAAAAAATATAATAAGAAATGAAAAAATAGGATTTGTGTTTCAGTTTCACTATTTACTAAATGAATTTACCGCTCTTGAAAATGTTATGATCCCGGCTCTCATTAATAAACAGAGGGATAAAAAGGAAATAAGAGAAAAGGCTAAGGAGCTGTTGCAACTTGTAGGTTTGGAAGAAAGAGTGACTCATAAACCGTTAGAGCTGTCAGGAGGAGAGAAACAGAGAGTGGCGATAGCAAGATCAATGATAAATAATCCTGAAATTATTTTGGCTGATGAACCTACAGGAAATTTGGATACTGAAACGAGCAGTGTTATAAACAACCTTTTCAAAAAAATTAATGAAGAAAAAGAACAATCCATTATTATCGTGACTCATAGTACGGAGCTTGCAAATTTGGCGAAATACAAGTATAAAATAGAAAGAGGAAAATTCAATACTGTATAAAAAATGGAAGGAAACTGAAAATGGAGAGAAGTTATTCATCTGAAAAAATTTTCCTACATTATGATATGGATGCTTTTTTTGCTTCAGTGGAGCAGAGAGATAATCCTCAGTTAAAGGGAATACCCATTGCAGTGGGATTCGGAGTAGTGACTACTGCAAATTATGAAGCAAGGAAATTTGGAGTAAAATCAGCTATGCCTACAGTTACTGCAAAAAAACTGTGTCCTAATTTGAAACTTCTTCCTGTGAGAAAAAATTATTATTCAAATATAGGTAAAGAAATTCAAGGTTTAATAAAAAAGTTTACAAATAAATATGAATTTACTTCTATAGATGAGGGTTATATAGATATTACCGAGTTTGTGAAAACCGATAATATTGAGAAATTTATTATCAAATTTAAAAAATATATTTTTAAAAATGTAGGTTTGACATGTTCTGTCGGTATAGGGTTCAGTAAAGTAAGTGCAAAAATTGCCAGTGATATTAATAAACCTGATAATTATTTCATTTTTTACAATAGAGAGCAATTTCTGGAATATATAAAGGACAAAAACTTGTCTCTTATTCCGGGAATAGGAAAAAAAACAAGAGAACAACTTAAGCTTTTTAATATTTTTACAGTTTCTGAACTCTATAAAGTAGAAAAAAGGGAACTTATAAAAAAATTTGGTGAAAGTAGGGGTGAATATCTGTATAATGTAATCAGAGGTATACAGTATTCGGATATTGATAATAACCGTAAAAGACAATCATACGGTCATGAAATTACTTTTAATCAGTCTATGAATGATATTCTTGAATTGCAGGATGAATTAAAGATTCAGGCGGAGAAATTAAGTAAAAGACTTAAAGAAAATAAGGAATTTGCTAAAACTGTAACATTGAAAATAAGATATTCAAATTTTGTAACTTACACTAAAGCAAAGACATTAAAATTTGCCGTTGATGATACTGAATATATATTTAATTCAGCAATGGAAAATTTCAGACTTTTAAAGAAAAAAGATGAAGTGAAATTAATAGGGATACATTTAAGTTCAATTACAAAAAGTAATATAATTCAACTCTCTTTTAATGAATTGAAAAAATAACAAAGAAAAATTATAATTATTTATGAAAGGAGAAAGCTATATTTTACATAGCTTTAACAGAAATGGAGTTTTACAAAAGATTAGTGATAAAAATTTTGGAAAGAAGCAGTCTGGCAGAAGATAATCCTCTTTTACAGAAATTAAAATCGGGGCATGATTTGACTCAAAAAGAAATGGTTTTACTTGAAGAACTTTTTGATTCGATTATTTAATAAGTTATTGAAAATAAAATAATTAAATATTGAAAAGGAAGGTGTAGAAAATATGAATGTTGCAGAGTTATACCCTGAAAAAGTTTTTTATTATTTCAGTGAAATTTCAAAAATACCGAGAGGGTCGAAAAAAGAAAAAAAAATTAGTGATTGGTTAGTAAAGTTTGCTAAAGATAGAAAACTTGAAGTAATTCAGGATGAATTTTTGAATGTTATTATTAAAAAGAAAGCGACAAAAGGGTATGAAGATTTTTCTCCGCTGATTTTACAAGGGCATATGGATATGGTATGGGAGAAAAATAAAGATACGAAATTTGATTTTGAAACTCAGGGAATAAAACTTGTAGTGGAAGATGGATTTCTGAAAGCTGACGGAACTACACTCGGTGCAGATGATGGAATTGCAGTAGCTTATGTTTTAGCAATATTAGACAGTGATGACATAAAACATCCTGCACTTGAAATTTTAATAACAACCGATGAAGAAGACGGAATGACAGGTGCAAGTAATCTTGACTATTCGATTTTTCAGGGAAAGACACTTATTAATCTGGATACGGAAGAATATGGAGAGATTTATGTGAGCAGTGCAGGAGGCGGTAGAACGACTACCCAATTCATATTTTCTCCTAAAAAAATTAAAACTGAAAATTCAGTTTTAATTTCAATAGAAGTGAAAGGACTTTCAGGAGGACATTCAGGAGCAGAAATACATAAAAATTTAGGTAATTCAAACAAAATTTTGGGTGAGCTGCTATATCATTTGAGTAAAGGTTATTCCATAAGGTTGATTCACATAGATGGAGGAGAAAAAGTAAATGTCATCCCGAGAGAAGCCTCGGTAAAACTTAATGTAAACCTTGATGGAAGCTCTTTAAATGAATTCAGAAAAGCTGCAAGTCTCGCTTTTGAAAATATTTTAAAAGATTTTAAAGTAATTGATGAATCTCCTATTTTGGAAGTAAAAGAAATTAAAATAGAAGAACTTGGTAAAAAAGCGGCTGAAATTTCTCAGTCGGATACGGCAAATATAATTACTTATTTACATGAATTTCATAACGGTGTAAGAGATATGAGCAAGGAAATTGAAGGACTTGTAGAAACTTCCACTAACTTAGGGGTAATAAAAACCGAAAGAGTAGGAGAAAATGTTCAAATTATTTTTAGAGCACTATCAAGAAGTTCCGTAAACAGTTCATTACAAAATGTGCTTACTGAAATTACTGATTCTGCAAGAAAACACGGGGCAAATTTAAGAGTAGATACTGTTTATCCGTCTTGGGAATATAAAAAAGATTCCAGAATAAGAGAGTTGATAGTAAAATCTTTTAAGGAAGTTACAGGGAAGGACGCTGAAATAAAAGCAATTCATGCAGGATTGGAATGCGGTTATTTTGCAGACGGAATAAATGAACTTGATGTAGTTTCAATAGGTCCTAATATATATGGTGCACATTCGCCTCAGGAAAAGATGGATATAAAGTCTGTGGGAGATACATGGGATTTACTTTTAAAAATTCTTGAAGATTATAATATAAAGTAATTTAAGGAAATTTAATGAAAAAGAAAAAAATGAAAATTAGTGAAATTATTGTTGTAGAAGGTCGAGATGATATAACTGCTTTGAAAAGAGTGGTAGATGGTCATATTATAGCTTTAAACGGATTTTCAGGGATTACGAAAAAATCTGTTACTCGGCTTTTCCAACTGTCAAAATATAATGATATTATACTATTGACTGATCCTGATCATGCAGGGAAGAAAATAAGAAATGTGCTTAAAGAAAAAATTCCTAATATCAAACATGTGTTTATAGAAAGAAAAAATGCAATAAAAGGAAATAACGTAGGTGTAGAAAATGCTTCAGATGAAGTTATAATTGAAGCTCTTTCAAATGTGATAAAGTATAGGGAGAAAATTGGCAACAATCAAAAATATATTTTTACAATTCGAGATTTGATGGTAAACGGACTGTGTTTTGGAACAGATTCGAGACGGAACAGGATTAAGTTGGGAGATATATTGAAAATAGGTTATTATAATTCAAAACAGTTGTTGGCTGCATTAAATTCTTTTAATATTTCTAAAGAAAAATTTCAAAAAGCGGTTAGAAAGATAAAAAGTGATTAAATTATTTTTTCCATGAAATTTTATTGTTGTCCTTATATTCCCGTTACTGGTTAAAAAATTTTTTTAGTTCTCAAAAACATAAATTATGTTTAGAGAATATGAGATTTAATGGATTTGGACAGCTTATTCCCCCTTTTTGATATAATTTCATATTTTTTTGAAATTTTGAACGTCGGAACAAGATTTTTTTATCATAACATCTACAATATTAAAATAAAAGTCCGCTTCGATAAAAGTATATTTATACTTAAATCTGAAACGGCTTTTTTATTTATTGGAAAAGTAATTTTATTTTAAATTTTCATTTATTATTAATGACTTCCTTTTTTATTATGATCTTTCTGTTTTTCTTTATATTTTCTTACCTGTCTTTCCAATCTTTCGGATAGTTCATCAATAGCGGCATATAAATCACTATTTCTTGCTTCTATTTTTATTTTTGTTCCGCTCGCATAAACTAAACCGTCAGCTTTATGGACATCCCCCTCAGTTTTCTTTTTTTCAACTGTTAAGACAACATCGACTTCAGTTATAGCATCAGTATACTTCGAAATTTTATTAATTTTTTCCTCAGTATAGCTTTTAATTGCATCCGTAATTTTCAACTGTTTTCCGCTAATAATGATTTTCATAATAAAACCACATCCTCTCTTAATTGTCATTAATATTATAACTCATAATAAAAAAATGTCAATATATCTTCATTATTTAAGTCTTAGTTTTAGCTTTTGAAAGCACAAGATAATATTTTTTTCTTAAATTTAAAAAAAATTATAAAAAAATATTTGTTATATAAAAAAAATATGCTAGAATATATTAGAAGAAAAATCTAAATATTTACGGAGGTAATGAAAATGAAAAAAATACCTGAAGCGGTAGGACCTTATTCAGCATTCAGAATTGTAGGAGATTTTATGTATATATCCGGGCAGTTGGGAATAAATCCTGAAACTCAAAATATTGATTCGGATACAGTTGAAGGGCAGGCAAAACAAGCTCTGGAAAATATGAAAGCAATATTGGAAAATAACGGATTTACAATGGCAAATGTAATAAAAACAACTGTACTGCTTGACAAAATATCTGATTTTGTCCCTGTAAACAACATATATGCAGAATATTTCGAAGCACCTTATCCTGCGAGATCAGCTTTTGAAGTAGCTAAATTACCTAAAGGAGCTCTTGTTGAAATAGAAGCTATAGCTTATATTAAATAAAAAACTGTAAAATAAAAATATTTATTTGAGAATAACTTTTTAAAAGGAAAATAATACTTTTAAAAAGTTATTTTTTTGATTTTTTTATGAAGATTCATTGTGGTTTTTACATATTTTTGCTACCGATTGTAAAATTTTTTAAATTTCAAAAATACTTGTTATGCTTGGAAAATAAGAAAATTTTAATGTTTTAGTCAGTTGTTTTCCTAAATAGGATAATTTCATATTTTTTTGAAAAATTCTGAATGTCTGGAAGAAAAAAACTAATATTTGAGAAATGTAAGATGATATGGAATTAAGAATAAAATTATATTTTTTAGTGCTTTCCAAAAAAGATAAAAATCAGTATTCAAAATATTTCAACAAAAAAATGTGTGAATGAAAATAAAGAAAAATCAGTATTTAAATGGAGCAAGTCTGTGATTTTTAGCAAATGGAGTTTGTAAATATAAAATAATTTGAGTTTAAAATTTTTTTCAAAAAGCATAGCAAGAAAAAATGCAAGTTTGAAAATATTTTTTAAAAATGATACTATGTATAATAAAACAGGAATTTTTAGTTAATCAGGGATAAAAATAAAATGAATGGAGGAAATCTGTATGTTTAATGATTTGGGGAACTTATTAGTATGGATCGTTTCAATAGAGCATATTCATCTTGCATTATATATTATTTTCCTTATTGGGATACTTGTTTCGGAAAAATCACCTGAAAGTATGGTAGCATGGATATTTACAATTACTGTATTTCCTATTTTCGGTTTTATACTATATATTGTATTTGGAGTGAATTGGAGAAAAAACAGAATAACCGGGAATGGAAATAAAAAAAGAAGGACAAGTATTTTAAACAGTTTTTCAGGAAATTTTATGAAATATGATCCTGAGCAATTTTTTGATTCAAAAGAACTAAGAGTTAAAAATTTAGAAGAAATAATGAAAAATTTTATTCTTGGAGAAGAAGAAAAGGAAATTGTGAAATTGCTATATGAAACTGAAAGAACCTATTTGACAAATAACAGTTCATATAAGATGTTTTATGACGGAAGAGAAGCTTTTGCATCGATTATTAGAGATATTGAAAATGCAAAAGAAGTCATTTATATGGAATATTTTATATGGCGTTCAGATGAACTTGGTGAAAAAATAAAAAATCTTCTTATAAAAAAAGCCAAGCAAGGAGTAAAAATAAAACTTCTGTTTGATGGTATGGGTTCTATGGGGACTATTTCAAGAAAATATAGGAGAGAGTTGTCTGAAGTAGGGGTGGAATTCAGATATTTTCTGGATATAAAATATAAAATATCAAAACTGAATTACAGAAATCATAGAAAAATGACTATAATTGATCATAAAATATTACATACCGGTGGAATGAACCTTGGAGAAGAATATATAACAGGAGGGAAAAGATTTAAAAGCTGGAGGGATACTAATATAAGAATAGAAGGAGAACTCGTAATTCACTATTTAGCAATATTTGCGGCAGATTGGCTAAATAGTGGAGGAAAAGAAGATTTTGAAAAAGAAAAGATAGATAGAATAATAAAGGAAAATAGAGTTGCAGGAGATAATTCATATTTAATGCAGGTATCTTCAAGCGGTCCTGATACTGTCTGGGCTTCATTGAAGTATATGTATTCAAAGATGATAGCCGTAGCTAAAGAAGAAGTTTTAATACAGAGCCCTTATTTTATTCCTGATATGTCCCTTATATCCCAATTACAGATAGCCTCTCTTTCAGGGATAAAAATAAAAATTATGATAACAGGAGTTCCTGATAAAAAAATACCGTATTGGATTGCAGAAACATATTTTGAAGAACTTCTTTCGGCAGGAGTAGAAATTTACAGATATAATGCAGGCTTTTTGCATTGTAAAAATATTGTTACAGATGGTAAATTTTCTACAATGGGAACATGTAATTTTGATATGAGAAGTTTTGAAATAAATTATGAAGTAAATACAGTTTTTTATAATGAGGAAATCAGTCAAGATATGAAAGAGCAATTTTATAAAGATTTAGAAAAATGTGAAAAAATTGAAGTAGGAAATCTTAAAAAAATGGTATTTTGGAGAAAAATAAGAAACTCACTGTTTAAAGTAGTATCGCCGATAATGTAATAATATTATAAGTTATATGAAATTAAAGGAAGAGAAATGAAAAAGAATAATAAATTTTTAACAGATGGAATTATTTTGCTGAATAAAGAAAAAGGGATAAGCTCTTTCGGAGCGGTCAATAGACTTAAAAAGCTTTTAAATGCTGATAAAAGCGGTCATGCAGGGACTCTTGATCCTATGGCTGAAGGCCTTTTGATAATAATGTTGAACAGAGCAACAAAGTTTTCTGATAGTCTAATGAAAAAAGATAAAGAATATTACATAGAAATGGAATTGGGATATCAGACAGATACTTACGATACTGAAGGAATGATAATTCATAAATATGAAGAGGAAATTGAAATAAGTAATGAAAAAATAATCGAAGTAATAAAAAGTTTTTTAGGAAGTATAGAGCAATTTCCCCCAATGTATTCAGCTATAAAAATGGGTGGAAAGAAATTATACGAGCTTGCAAGGAAAGGCATTGAAGTAGAAAGGAAACCGAGAAAAGTAAAAATAAATTCTATTAAGAAGATAAAAATAGAAAGAGGAAAATCTTTTAAAATATTTTTTTATGCAGATGTAAGCAGCGGTACATATATAAGAACCTTGGTCAAGGATATAGGTGACAGACTTGGAGTTTACGCAACAATGACAAAGCTTGTAAGGACAAGGATAGGAAACTTTGCTCTTGAAGAAGCCGTGAGTATGAAAAATATAGAAAAGATAAACGAAAGTTTAACTGTTTTGGAAATTGAAAATATAACTAAATTAAAAAATGTTGAATGTATTTTTGATTATGATAAAATGACCGTAAATGAGGAAAAATACAGAAAATTAAAAAATGGAATGACAGTTTTATTTAAAACTAATAAGTTTAAAGAAATAGATAAACTGAATGAAAATACAAAATATAAAGTGTATATGGAAAATAAAATGACAGGACAGAAAGAATTTAAGGGAGTTGCAGGGATTGTAAAAAAAGGATTAAATTCTGTTTATATAAAAAGAGAAAAATATTTTTTATAATTTTTTTAGCAAGAATTTGTTATAATTCTTAAATTTATTTATATATTTTTTAAAAAAATTAATAATTTCTAGAAAGTTTTCGGTATTTTTTATACTTTTTAAAAAGATTGGAAGAATATTTGAGACTTTTCTTGTAAAAAAGACTTTATTAAAAAAATTAAAATCAAAATTTTGTGATTATTCAAAAATATCCGTTTGTTGTAAAAACCAAAAAGGATATTTTTATGTTGTTTATTTAAGAATTTTTTACATTACAAAATTTGAATGTTGAAGAAGAATTGAAATCTAAAGAAAATATTTTAAATGGAAGTATAGCAAAAATATTGTAACAGTAATAACAAAAGTATATAATTGAAGTAAAAGTAAAATTTCCGACATTCAGGATTTTTTGAAGAAATATGAAGATATATCGATAAGGAAAGCAGCTGTTTGAGTGTAGTAAGTTTGACATTTTCAAAACATAATGAGTGTTTATGAAGGATAAAAAATTGTAACCGTCAGAAGGTGTAGGGTAAGCAATGAGTACTCATGAAAAAAATTAACTGTTAAAAAACATAATTATACTGAAAAAATTTATTTTAAATTATATGAAAAATATTTTTAAATACCTATCAAACAATGAACATTTGTTCAGATTTTCAGATTGAAAAAATAACATTTGTATGTTATAATAAAACCCAAATAAATTTAACTGGAACCTTAGGAGAAATATGAGAATTTTAGGTATCGATCCGGGAACGGCCATAGTAGGATACTCAATAGTTGACTTTGAAAAAGGCAAATATGAAGTTCTTGATTACGGTTGTATTTATACGGATAAAGATGAAGATATGCCTGCAAGACTTGAAAAAATTTATGACGGTCTGAATACAATTATAAAATTATGGAAACCTATTGATATGGCCATAGAAGAGTTGTATTTTTTTAAAAATCAGAAAACTATAGTAAAAGTAGGTCAGGCAAGAGGAGTGATAACTCTTGTAGGTCAGAAAAACGGGATGAATTTATTCAGTTATACACCGTTGCAGGTGAAAATGGGAATAGCCGGATATGGAAGGGCCGATAAAAAACAGATACAGGAAATGGTAAAAGTTATACTTAGAATGGACGAAGTACCTAAACCGGATGATGCTGCCGATGCTCTTGCCATTGCAATAACTCATGTTAACTCTAAAAACAGTTTTGGAGGATTTACAAGAGGGGATAACATTACCAAAAAACTTGAAAAATTGAATACGGATAAAATAAAACTTTCAGACTATAAAAAACTTATGGACGGATAAACAAAAAATTTAACTTAGAAAGGTGATTTGATGAATATTGTTCTGCTAAATCCTGAAATTCCATATAATACCGGAAACATAGGAAGAACATGTGTTCTGACAAATACAGGATTACATTTAATAAAGCCTTTGGGATTTTCCTTAGACGAAAAAGCTGTAAAAAGATCAGGACTTGATTATTGGAAAGATGTACAGTTATACATCTGGGAGGATTTTGAACATTTTTTAAAAGAAAATATAGAAAATAAAAATGCAAATTTATATTTTGCAACGACTAAAACAGAAAAAAAATATTCAGATATTAAATATGAAAAGAATGATTATATCATGTTCGGTCCTGAATCAAAAGGTATACCAGAAGAAATACTGAATAGATATAAAGAAAATAATATTACGATTCCTATGCTTCCTTTAGGTCGTTCTATTAATTTGTCAAATTCTGTGGCAATTATTTTGTACGAAGCATTAAGACAGAACAATTTTGAATATTAATATATAAACTATAAGAAAGAAGGAGGTAAGTTTACTGTAATCTTAGTGCAGGAGTCATTTTAAAAATAGAAATTGTTTTCTGTTTTTTAAATAATTTCTGTTAGAGATTAAAAACGGTAAATTAAGAAAATGAAAGAGTATCTGGAACTTGTAAATTATGTTATAAAAAATGGAGTAAAAAAAGAAAATAGAACAGGAGTGGACACCATTTCCGCTTTTGCTTACACATATAAAGTTGATTTGAGCAAAGGGTTTCCTTTACTTACAACAAAAAAAATGTACTTCAATTCAATGTTGCATGAGCTGTTCTGGTATTTAACAGGGGAAGAGCATATAAAAAATTTAAGAACAAAAACTAAAATATGGGATGCTTGGGCAGATGAAGAAGGCAGACTTGAAACAGCATATGGAAGATTTTGGAGAAGATACCCTGTACCTGAGATTTCTTTGGATGGAGAAGTTTTTACAGATGAAAATAACAGGTGGACCACACGAGAAAAGAACGGTCAGCTTGTTTTTGATCAGATACAGTATATAATAGACACATTAAAAGAAATGAAAACAAATCCTAATCATAAAAATGGAAGAAGACTTATTGTGTTGGCATGGAATCCGGGAAATGCTTCAATAAGCAAATTACCTCCTTGTCATTATACATTTGCATTTAATGTGCTTGGTAATAAACTGAATTGTCATCTTACTCAAAGAAGTGGAGATATAGCTTTGGGGATACCATTTAATTTAGCATGTTATTCGCTGCTTACAATGATGATTGCAAAAGAGTGCGGTTATCAAGCGGGAGAGTTTTCACATACTATAATTGATGCACATATTTATGAAAATCATATTGAAGGATTGAAAGAACAGCTTAAAAGAGAACCGTTAAAACTTTCAAAAATTACAATTGCCGATAAGCCTTTTAATGAACTCAAGTTTGAAGATATAAAACTGGAAAATTATGAAAGTCATCCTGTAATAAAATTTGAAGTTGCGGTATAAGATTATTAAAATATATTTATAAAAAGGATTGAAATGTTTAGTATAATAGTTGCAATGGGTAAAAATAGAGAAATAGGAAAAGGAAATAGACTTTTATGGCATATTCCTGAAGATTTGAAAAATTTTAAAGAAATAACTATGGGAAAAACCGTAGTAATGGGTCGTAAGACTTTCGAAAGTATAGGAAAGGCATTACCGGGAAGAAAAAATATAGTTATATCAAGAACTTTGACTAGAAAAGACGAAGATATTTTTCAAATAAACATATATAATGATTTTCAAAATGTAATAAGAGATTTTAAGAATGTAAAAGAAGAAGTATTCATAATAGGAGGAGCGGAAATATATAAAGCAGCTTTGAAATATACGGATAAGTTGTATATAAGTCATGTAGAATTTTCCGACAAAGAAGCGGATGCATATTTTCCGGAAGTTAATTATAATGAATGGAGATTAAGTGAGGAAAAACAGTTTGACAACTGGAAGTTTTGTATATATAAAAAATTATAAAAATATATAATCAGGAGAAACGGGAGAAAAGTTATGCCAAAAGTAAAATTTACAAAAAAAGACATAATTAAAGCTACATATGAAATAATGAAGTATGAGGGAATAAAAAATATAAGTGCAAGAAAAATAGCAGGGAAATTTAAAGGATCGACAGCACCGATTTACGCTAATTTTTCTACAATAGAAGAATTAAAAGAAGAAATTGTAAAACTTGCTGAAGACAAATTAAACGAATATTTAAGTAAAGTTTATTCGGAAAAAGGGAATTCCGAAAGGAAAATATTGAATAATGCAATAGGTTTTATAGTATTTGCAAGGGAAGAAAAAGAACTGTACAGAGCAATATTTCTGGATGGCTCAAAAGGTTTCAAAGCATTGTTTGATGAAACTATTACAAGACTTTTGAGTAAAGAAGAATTGTTGAAAAGTTTTCCTCAACTACCTGAAGAAGAGGCTAAAATGTCAGTTATGAGATTATGGTATTTTCTTTACGGATATGGAACACTGGTTTGTACAAATGCAATTACGGATCAGACAAATGAAGTTATTGAAGACAGAATACTTGATATAGCCAAGCATTTCAAAGCTCTTCATGGCTTGGATTAAATTTGATTTCGTGTATTAAAAAACATTAAATTCGGAGAAAATATGAATAAATATAAATTTATGGGAATAATTTTTCATTGGATTTACAGAATGCTCAGTTTTACTACAAAAAAAGAGTATTATTATGGAGAAAATGTATATATGAATAATCAGAATATAGTTGTATTCTGGCATAGGAAAATATTCACAGTATGTAATGCCACAAGAATAATAAAAAAGAAGGCCTCTATGGTGAGTGCATCAAATGACGGAGAGATACTTTCAGAAGTGTTAAAAAGAGAAGGAAATGAACTTATAAGAGGATCTTCAAACAGAGATAATATAAAAAGCCTGAAAGAAGCTGTAAGATATGCTAAAAATGGTTATACATTGGGAATAGCTATAGACGGGCCTAAAGGTCCCATATTTGAGCCTAAAGCGGGAGCAATTTATATCGCCCAGAAAACGGGTCTTCCTATGATTTGTGTAAGTTCTTATTGTAGTAAAAAATGGGTTTTGAAAAATTTATGGGACAGACTGGAAATCCCTAAACCGTTTTCAAGAAATATTCATTATGTGGGAGAGCCGTTTTATATCTCCGGAGAAATTTCCATAGAAGCCGCAACGAAAATTGTCAAAGAAAAAATACATGAAGCGGGAAGAAAAGCTTATGAAATATATATAGATAAATATAAAGTAAAAAAATAAATAATCAATAATAAATGTAACAGGGAGGAATAAAAATGTCCAATTCATTTTACATCACATCACCGATATACTATCCTAACGCAGCTCCTCATGTAGGAACTGCATATACAACGATTATTTGTGATGTAGTTTCCAGATATAAGAGAATTAAAGGATTTGAGGTATCATTTATGACCGGAGTGGATGAACATGGTCAGAAAATACAGGAAGCAGCTGAGAAAAATGGATATACCCCTATACAATGGGTAGATAAAATGTCACTGAATTTTACAAATCTGTGGGAAAAACTTAATATATCCAATACGGATTATTTAAGAACCACTCAGGAAAGACATATAAACAGTGTAAGAGAAATAGTGAAAAGAGTAAATGATAACGGAGATATATATAGAGGCGAGTATACAGGAAAATACAGTGTTT
This sequence comes from Leptotrichia sp. OH3620_COT-345, assembly GCF_003932895.1. NCBI lineage: Bacteria > Fusobacteriati > Fusobacteriota > Fusobacteriia > Fusobacteriales > Leptotrichiaceae > Leptotrichia > Leptotrichia sp. OH3620_COT-345. The sequence continues at coordinate 32,635 of NZ_RQYW01000016.1, forward strand.
CTGAGGAAACATTCGTACCTGAAAGTCAGCTTGTAGATGGAAAATATATGGGAAAAGAAGTTATAGATGTAAAGGAAGTTTCATATTTTTTCAAATTATCCAAATATCAGGATGCCCTTTTAAAACATATTGAAGAAAATCCTGACTTTATAAAGCCCGAAAGCAAGAAAAATGAAGTTGTAGCATTTATAAAACAGGGATTGCAGGATTTGTCCATATCAAGAACTACATTTGATTGGGGAATACCTCTCGAGCTTGAAGAAGGTCATATAATATATGTATGGTTTGATGCACTGACCAGTTATCTTACAGGAGCAGAGTTTAAAAAAGATGATGACAGGTTTTCAAAGATATGGCATGATGGAAAAGTAGTTCATGTAATAGGAAAAGATATACTCAGGTTTCATGCGATTATATGGCCTGCAATGCTTATGTCGGCGGGAATAAAGCTTCCTGACACGGTAGCAGCCCACGGTTGGTGGACTGTAGAAGGTGAAAAAATGTCAAAATCTCTTGGAAATGTGGTAAATCCTGAAGTAGAAGTAAAAAAATACGGATTAGACGCTTTCAGATATTATTTAATGAGGGAAGCAACATTCGGACAAGATGCGGATTATTCAAAAAAAGCAATGACTCAGAGAATAAATTCAGATTTGGCAAATGATTTAGGAAATTTGCTGAATAGGACAATAGGTATGCAAAAAAAGTATTTTAATTCAGAAGTGATACTGAATAAGATCGAAGATATATATGATAGTGAAATAAAGGAACTGTGGAAAAAAACTTTAACGGAATTGGATAATCATATGAACGAATATCAGTTTTCCGAAGCATTGAAAGATATATGGAAATTTATATCGAGGATGAATAAATATATTGATGAATGTGAACCGTGGAATTTGGCAAAAGACGAAAAAAATAAAGACAGACTTTCCACTGTAATGTACAATCTGGTAGATTCCCTTTATAAAACTGCAATGTTAATTTTTCCTTTTATGCCTGAAACTGCTGAAAAAATAACAAAGCAGTTAGGTTTAAACGTAGATTTCAATCTGTTGAAATTAAAAGATGTGGAAGAATGGGGAAGTTATCCTGTGGGGACGAAATTGAATGAAGCAATACCTTTATTTCCAAGAATTGAAACTGAAAAAGAGGAAAAAAAGGAATATAATGAAAATCTTCATATAGAAAATCCGATAACAATTAATGATTTTTCAAAAGTCGAAATTAAAGTTGTGGAAATAGTTAAAGCGGAAAAAGTGAAAAATGCAGATAAACTGCTGAAATTTATTGTAGATACGGGAACCGAAAAAAGACAAATTATATCAGGAATAGCAAAATGGTATCCTGACGAAAAGGAATTGATAGGAAAAAAGGTAACGGCAGTTTTAAACTTGGAACCGGTTACCTTGAAAGGGGAAATATCTCAAGGAATGCTGCTGACAACAGCTGAAAAAAAGAAAATGCGTTTAATAGAAGTGGATAATGGAATAAAAACGGGAACAGGAGTGAAATAAATTAATTTTGTGGATATGAAGGATGATGAGAGTTAGCTATGAAAAAAATAGTATGTATGATTTTATTTCCGTTGATTATACTATCATGCGGGAAAACTGACAGGGGATATGATGCTCTTGAAAACGGTCTGTTGGGAATTTTAAGAAAAAAAGATGAAAAGTATATAACTGCAAATCTTGAGCAGGCTGCAAAAGATGGAAACATGGATGTATTTTCTCTTGCTTATGTATATTGGGGAATATCGGGAGAAGAATTTTTTAACAAATATCTGAATAAAAGTAAAGGCAATGCTGAATATTACAAAGCTCTCATAATGAAAGAAAAAAATGATCCTGAAGAAAAAGTGGTAGGTATGCTTGAAAATGCTGCAAGTCAAGGCAATTATAAGGCATATTATGTATTAGGAAATATTTTTCAGGATAAGTTGGAATTTTCCAAGGCACAGGAATATTTGAAAAAAGGTAAGGAACATGGAGAGATATATTCTTTATATTCCTATGAGTATAATAAAAGTCTTACAGGAGTATATAAGAGAATAGAGGAACTGAATAAAAAGTTGAAAAACAATGTAATAACTCCTGATGAAAAAAAGGAACTGGGGACTCTCGTTTTGGAAAAATTTTCAAATTATGACACAGCATATAACATATTGAGGGAGTTTTTGTCTGAGGGATATTCTCCGGCATTATATTCCAAAGCGAAAAAACTGGAAACTGAAAATAAAGATGAGGAAGCAGTTCGGATATACAATGATCTTTTTTCAGAAAACAAATATTATTTAGCTTCTTTTGAACTGGCTTATAAGCTTGTAAATATGAGCAAAAATTATAATTTGGCTCTTAGAGTTCTTGAAGATACATCTTCGGAAGATTCACTTATCACAGGATATAAGGGATTTGTTTATGAAAATTTGAAAAAATATGATAAAGCTGAAGAAAATTATCTGAAATCAGTTCAAAAGAATGATATTGACATAATGTCATATTTAGGGAGACTGTACGAAGAGAAAAATAAGCAGAAAGAAGCAAAAGATATATATAATAGAGCTTATTCTTCAGGATCGATTTCTGCAGGGTACAGACTTGCAAATCTTCTTGAAGAATCAGATAAGGGGAAAAATGACAAAAATAAAAAAAATAAACAATACAGAACTCAGAGAAGTAATAAGGCTGCAAAAAAAATCCTTGAAAGACTGTCGGAAAATGGAGATGATTATTCGACAGTAGATTTGAGCCTTTATTATCCTGAAACGGACAAAAATGTCAAGGTATTGAATTTAAGAGCTGCTATAAAACTTAATGAAACGGCTTTTCATAATTTAGGAGTTTATTATTACAATAAGAAAAATAAAAAGAAAGCGAAATTATATTTTCAAATTGCGAAAGAATATGGATATCGTTTAGAGCCTGAATACGAAGCATTTATAAGTATTTAAAAATAAAATTCAAAAAGAAATAAAAGAACAGTGAAGTAGAATTTGTTGAAAATTAAAATTAAGAGGTGTAAAATGAAAAAAATAATATTTTTATTAATGATGATAATATTTGCATTGGGATGTAGCAAAGAAGTTTCAGTTAAACCTGAGCCTAATGCAAAAATACCCGACTTCAAACTTCAAGATCTTGAGGGAAAAAAGTATGAAAGTTCAAAGTTGATTAATAACGGGAAAAAAACTTTATTTGTCATGGCTGCCGAGTGGTGTCCGCACTGTAAGTCTGAAGCTCCTGAAATACAGAGATTTTATGATGAATACAAAGATAAGGTAAACGTAGTTGTTGTATATTCAAATGTGAATTCGAGTTTGGATGAAGTAAAAAATTATATAAAAAATAATGAGTATACTTTCCCTGTATACTACGACAAGGATGGAGAAACATTGAGAACGTTCCAAGTTCAGGCATTTCCGTTTAATCTAAAAATAGACGGAAATAAAATTGCAGAAGTGTATAAAGGTGAACTGGACTATGATTTAATTGTAAGTGAGTTTTTAAAATAAAAATATTTAGGTATAATTTGTATTTACAGGCTTTACAAAATGAAATAAATATGGTAACATAATAAGGAATTTTTTCTATGAACATAAGTTGCCAATATGTTCTTGGATTAAATAATATAAATTAGGAGGAAAGATAATGGCAATGAAATCAAAACAGGAAATAATCAATGCATTCGGTAAAAATGCACAGGATACGGGATCTGCAGATGTTCAGATTGCTTTACTTACAGAAAGAATAAATCATTTGACAGAGCATTTGAGAATACATCCTAAAGATGTTCACTCAAGAGTGGGATTGTTAAAAATGGTAGGTAAAAGAAGAAGATTACTGAATTATGTAAAAAATAAAAATGTGGACAACTACAGAGAATTAATTCAAAAATTGGGAATAAGAAAATAATAAATAATATTTTCACGGTAAGAGAGCGTAGGTAATATGCTCTCTTTTGACTAAATAAAGATTTACGGAATTTTCATTAAAAGGACGGACTTTATATGAAGTATAAAATAGGAGAAAATATTGAAGGATGGATTGCAATATTTTTTAGAAAAACATTGTCACTGTTTCCATTAAAATTAAGATACAAATTTTTTGAAAATATGGGGATAATGGCTTTTTATCTGATAAAAAAAAGAAGAGAACTCACGATAGGAAATATAAAAAGGGCTTTTCCCGAAAAAAATGAAAAGGAAATAATGGACATAGCAAAAGAATCTTACAGAACAATGGGAAAGATGATAATGACTTCAATTTATCTTAAAGAAATAACTTCAAACGGGAATACGGTAGTTGAAAATGAGGAACTAATGATAAAAGCATGTGAAAATGAAAAGGCAGTTATAATTGTTTCACTTCATTTTGGGGGATTTGAAGCAGGAAGTGTTATGAAAAATATAAGAGAATTTTATGCAGTTTTCAGAAAGCAGAAAAATAGAAAACTGAATGATTTGATGACAAAATGGAGAAGAGAAGGAGGACTTAATTCAATAGCTTTGAGAGATTCCGAAGCTTTAAATAATGCTTTAAAAAGTAAAACGATAATTGCCCTTGCTTCCGATCATCATGCTGATGATATACCCGTAGAGTATTTCGGACAGAAAACGACGGCAGTATCAGGACCGATTTTGCTGGGACTGAAGTATAAGGTTCCTTTAGTTCTTGCATATTCAGTATTTGAAGAGGAAAAAATTAAAATTATAAATAAAGAAATTATAGAGATAGAAAAAAAAGAAAATTTTAAGGAAACTGTAAAGTACAACATGCAAAAGATATTCTATAAATTTGAGGAAATAATAAGAGAAAATCCCGGACAATATATGTGGCAACATAAAAGATGGAGAAGTTAAATGTAATAGATTAAAAAAACGGTAATTTAATTTTGATATAGGCTTGAATAAGGAAAAAAAGTGTGCTAAAATTAAAGAGCGAAATTTTTGGAGGGAATATGAAAAAATATTTATTTCTACCGATTTTGTTGATTTTTATAAATTGCACTACTGTTAATTTAACTCGTGTTGAAACAGAAAAAATCAACACTGAGGTCACAGATACAATTGAAGAATTAAAAGAAGCTGCAAATTTTAATAAATATGATAAATTAAAAGAATTTTTTTTACCTACATTTAAAAATAATATTATTGTAAACAATATCAAACAATATAATCTTTCGAAATTGACATTTATATTTTCAGAAGTAAAAGTCATTTCAAAAAACAAAGTGAAGGGTATAATGATAGTAAATTATGGCTCGGAGAGTAATTATTATATAGTAACATGGAAAATGACAAATGAAAATGGACGATGGAAAATTTCAAATGTAGATGAGAAAAAATAGGAAAGGAGAAATATGCCATTACTAATAGCAATATTACTGATTGTTATTTTTTCTTTTTTAGCTTTTTTTATAGCCTATTTTTTCGGTAGTTCCGTTTTTAAAAAGAAATACGGGGAACTTAGCGAACTGGAATTGAGAATAGTTGATGCAAAAAGGAGACTGGAATCATCTAAAAAAGAAGTTGAAAGAGAAATAGAATCATTTAAAAAAGAAGAAACTTTAAAAGTTAAGGAAACTTTGCTAAATGAGAAAAAGAAAGCGGACGAGGAAATAAAAAAAATGAAGTCCGAAATACTTTCAAAAGAAGAAAGGCTTTCAAAAAAAGAGGAAGTTCTTGAGACAAAAATTGAAAGACTTGAAGAAAGAGAATTAAAAATTGAGAAGCAGCGTGAAAAAATTTCAAGAAAAGAAACGGAACTGAGTGAATTAATCCAGAAAGAAGAAAAAGAACTTGAAAGGATTTCCGAATTAACAAAAGAAGATGCTTCTAAAATAATTTTAACACGTTTGGAAAATGAGCTTGATCATGATAAAGCCATTTTAATAAGAGATTTTGAGCATAGTCTGGATAGAGAGAAAGACAGAATATCAAAGAGAATAATATCAACGGCAATAGGAAAAGCTTCAGCAGATTATGTGGTAGACTCGACAATATCTGTAATACAATTACCAAGTGAAGAAATGAAAGGTAGAATAATAGGTCGTGAAGGAAGAAATATAAGAGCAATAGAAGCAGCTACCGGAGTGGATCTCATAATAGATGATACACCTGAAGCGGTAGTTCTTTCATCATTTGACGGAGTGAGGAGAGAAGTGGCAAGAATAGCTCTTGAAAAGCTTATCTCCGACGGAAGAATACATCCTACAAAAATAGAGGAAGTGGTCCAGAAAGCTCAGGAAGAAGTTGAAGAAAGTGTTATGGACGCTGCAGAACAGGCAATACTTGAAGTAGGCATTCCTACATTGCCGAGAGAAGTTCTCAAAGTGTTTGGAAGGCTTAAATTTAGAACATCATTTGGACAGAATATACTTCAGCACTCAATAGAAGTTGCGCACATTGCCGCAGCTCTTGCGGCAGAAGTGGGAGCAAATATTGATATAGCGAAAAGAGCGGGATTGTTACATGATATAGGTAAAGCTTTTTCACATGAGCAGGAAGGTTCTCACGCAATAAACGGAGGAGAATTTCTCAGAAAATTTTCTAAAGAAAATGAAACAGTTATAAATGCAGTGGAAGCCCATCATAATGAAGTTGAACAGTTAAGTGTGGAAGCTGTCCTCGTTCAGGCGGCAGACTCCATATCCGCTTCGAGACCGGGAGCAAGAAGGGAGACATTATCAAATTATCTGAAAAGACTTGAGCAGCTTGAAGAAATTGCAAATAGTCATGAAGGAATCGAAAGTTCTTATGCCATACAGGCAGGACGTGAGTTAAGACTGATTGTTCACCCTGATCAGATAAATGATGATAAAGCAATTATACTGTCAAGGGAAGTAGCAAAAGAAATAGAAGAGAAAATGCAATATCCCGGACAGATAAAAGTAACTGTTATAAGAGAAACAAGAGCTGTAGAATATGCGAAATAAATAGAGTGGGAAGTGGACTTCCCACTTTTTGTAAAAATAGTAAGGAGAATGAATGAAATTTTTAATAATAGGAGATGTGGTCGGGGAGCCGGGAAGAAAGATTTTATTTAAATATTTGGAAAAAAGAAAACAAAATTACGATTTTATAGTAGTAAATGGTGAAAATTCCGCAGGAGGATTTGGAATAACAGCGAAGATAGCCGATCAGATTTTTTCCCGTGGAGCCGATGTTATCACATTGGGAAATCACAGTTGGGATAAAAAAGAAATATATACATATATAAATGATGAAAAAAGAATGGTCAGACCTATAAATTATGTAAAGGAAGCTCCCGGTAGGGGATATACCATAATTGAGAAAAAAGATAGGAAAATAGCGGTAATAAATGCTCAAGCAAAGATATTTATGCCTCCCATTGCATGTCCGTTTTTGGCATTAGATGAAATAGTACCTGAAATATTAAAAGAAACTAATATAATAATTTTAGATTTTCATGGAGAAGCAACATCTGAGAAATTGGCAATGGGTTGGAATTTGAACGGGAAGGTATCTCTTGTCTACGGAACGCATACTCATGTACAAACCGCAGATGAAAGGATATTATCGGGAGGAACTGCTTACATAACTGATGTAGGTATGACAGGGGGGCATGACGGAGTCCTTGGAATGAACAGAAAGGAAAGTTTACAGAAATTTAAAGACGGAATGCCTTCGAGATATTCGGTATGTGAGGAAAATATAAAAATAAACGGGCTTGAAGTTGAAATAAATGAAAATACAGGGAAAGCAGAATCTATAAAAAGAATTAATATACATTATGATGAGGTTTAAAATGAAATGGATAAAAGTTAAAACCGATTATTTTTCAGATAATTTAGAAATTGCAAAAGCAAAAGTGATGAATATATTTGAAGAAATCGGTATAAAACAGATTGAAATGACAGATTATTTTTCAGACAGCTCTTTAGATTATAATGTAAATTTTAAAAATGTGAATGATATTTGGAGTATTACAGGCTATATAATAAATAACAGGTTTTCAAATTCAAAGCTGAATATAATTAGAGAGAAATTGGAGGAATATTCAGAAAGCAATGAAGAATTCGGATATGAAATGTATACTTCCGAATGTTCTGATAATGACTGGAAAGATGAATGGAAAAAATATTTTCATACTGTGAAGATAACTCCAAGTATAGTAATAAAACCGAGCTGGGAAAAATACGAACCTGAAAGAGATGAAAAAGTAATAGAAATAGATCCCGGAATGGCTTTCGGAACAGGAACGCATGAAACAACAGCCTTGTGTGTGGAATTTTTAGAAAAATATTCTCAGGACAGGAAAAAATTTCTTGATATAGGATGCGGCTCCGGAATATTAATGCTGATTGCCAAGAGATTCGGTATAGAAAAAGTTTCAGGAATAGATATTGACGATAAAGTTAAAGAAGTCGTATTTGAAAATTTCAGAAGAAATAACATATGTGAGAATTTTGAGGTAGTAATCGGCAATCTTGTAGACAATATAAATGAAAAATACGATATTGTAGTTTCAAATATATTAGTAGATGTTTTGACTGAATTACTTGAAAATATAGAGAATGTTCTTGAAAAAAATTCAATTGTTATTTTTTCGGGTATACTGAAAGAAAAGGAAGAAAAATTTCTTATAAAAACAAAGAAACATAAATTAAAGAAAATTGACAGGAATGAAAAAAATAATTGGGTATCGCTTGTATTTGAATATAAAGGAGAAAAAATATTATGATAATTGCAATTGATGGACCTGCCGGCAGTGGAAAAAGTACTATTTCAAAATTGATAGCTGAAAATCTGGGAATAACTTATCTTGACACGGGAGCGATGTACAGACTTTTTACTTTAAAACTGTTAAAAGAAAAAGTTTTATTGACGGATAAAGATAAAATAAATAAATTTCTTGAAAATCTGGATATTGATATTACAAATGACAGATTTTATCTGGATGGTGAAAATGTCAGTGAAGAAATAAGAAAAACTGATATTTCGGAAAATGTTTCAAAAGTTGCAGCAATTAAAGAAGTAAGAGAAAAAATGGTTGATTTACAGAGAAAGTTTTCCAAATCACAGGATGTTATAATGGATGGAAGAGATATAGGAACTGTAGTTTTTCCAAATGCAGATATAAAAATATTTTTAGTAGCGGATCTTAAAGAAAGGGCTGAAAGAAGATATAAGGAAATTATTGAAAAAGGGCAGAAAGTATCTTTTGATGAAATTTATGAAAATATAGTAAATAGAGATAATCTCGATTCTACAAGGGAAATCACTCCTTTAAGGAAAGCGGAGGATGCAATAGAAATAGATACTACCGGTAAAAGCATTGAAAAAGTTAAAAATGAAATCTTAGAAATATGCAGAAATAGGAATAAACTTTAAAATTGCATAAATAATACAAATTTTAGAGTTGAAATATCTGATTGTTTAGGTTTTTCAGGTACAAAAAGTTTTCAAATGAGTATCTAAGCTAAAAAAAAGCTGGACAAATGTAGAAAATAGTGTATAATATCTATGAAATAAATCACAATATCAAAATAACGGAGGTTAATAATATGTCAAAAAAAGAATTTGTTGAGGCTTATGCAAAAGCTACAGGAGAAACTAAAAAGAGAGCTGAAGAATTAGTAAATGAGTTTTTAGGAACAGTTGAAAAAGCTTTAGTAAAAGGTGAAACTGTGCAGTTTGTCGGATGGGGAACATTTGGAGTTCAAAAAAGAGCTGCAAGAACTGGAAGAAATCCTCAAACAGGAAAAGAAATTAAAATAGCTGCTAAAAAAGTAGTTAAATTTAAAGTCGGAAAAAAATTAGCTGATAAAGTAGCTAAGTAATATATTTAAAAATCGGAAAAACTGTTTTATAACGGATATAAACCATTATAGGACAGTTTTTTTATTTGAAATTTTTGATAAAAAGTTTTTAATTTAAATTATTTCATCTTTTTTGTGAGAGTGGCAATGAGTCCTCATACTCTCGCTATTGTCTACAAAATTTTTCAATACTCAAAAAATACTCATTATACTTAAAAAACGGGAAACTTGTTATGTTCAGACAGTGATTTCTCTGAACAATCATTTTTGTATTTTTTTATTGAAATAATTTGAATGTCGAATTTTTACTTATAATTTAAATATATATTTCTATTGCTGTTACAACTTAACTGTACTTTTCTTTAAAACCGTTTCCTTTTATATTTCAATTTCCCTCAACATTTGAATTTTACCGCATAAAAATAGAAGTATTTTTTTTATTAATATGATATAATTTAAAAAATATAATTTTAAAATTATCGGAGAAAAAAATAATGATATATAATTTATTAAGATTTATTTTATATTTAGTAATATCTGGAGTTTCAATATTTAATAAAAAACTGCGTTTATTTTTTAAAAAAAGGCTATGTCAGAATTTTAAAAATAATCTTTTTGAAGATAGGAAAACAGAAATAATATTAATACATATGTCTTCAGTGGGGGAATTTAATTTATCAAAAGAACTTATTGAAAGATTATTACGAAAAAATGAGAAAATAATAATATCGATTATGACCGATACCGGAAAAGAAGCAGCTGAAAGAATATACGGAAATAATCAAAATGTAAAAGTTATATATTTTCCGTTAGATGACTATATTTTATTGTTAAGAATATTTGAACTGTATAAAATAAAGAAAACGATTATTATAGAAACGGAAATATGGCCGAATTTATATTCAATAGCAGGGAAAAAATCCGAGCTGTATATTGTCAATGGACGGTTGACCGCGAAAAAAATGAAATCATATATGAAAATGAAGAGATTGAGTAAAAAAATTCTTAATAAAGCCTCTAAAATAATGGTTCAAAGTGAAGAAGATAAAGAAAGATATTTAAAACTTGAAGTGGAAAAAAATAAATTGAAGATCTATAAAAATTTAAAGTATTCCATAAAATATGAAACACTGACTGAAGAACGAAAAAATAAATATTTTGAAACAATTATAAGTAAAGATAAGAAAATAATAGTATGTGGGAGTACTCGTTCGGGAGAAGAAAAAATATGGATTGAAGTATTTAAAAGTATAAACAGTGAGAAAGAATATCAATTAATAATAGTACCGAGACATATAGAAAGAATTGATGAAATTATAAATGAGACAGACAATATTTTATATGGGAAGGAAAGCTGTTCACTGTTTTCCGAAAATAAAAAAAGTGATATTGTAATAGTGAATAAAATGGGGATATTAAGAGAACTTTATCAAATTGCCGATTTTGTATTTGTAGGAGGAACTCTTGTAAATATAGGCGGACATTCGATACTTGAGCCTCTTTTTTACGGTAAATTGCCTATAATAGGTTCTTATTATGAAAATATAGAGGAGATAGTAAAAGAAGCTGAAAAAATGGGGTTTGTAAAAATTGTCAATGATAAAGATGAAATAACAGATTATTTAAGAAAGAGTCAAAATATTGATACTTCGGAATTTTTCAGAAAAAACAATGAAATAGATGGAATTTTGGAAGAACTTTATAAGTAAATCAAATTAATTGAAAGGATAAAAAAATTAAAAATGAAAAAAGATGAAATAAAAGAGGAAAGTAATGAAATTGAAAGAAAAAAAGGAGAAGTATGGAAATATTTTTTTGAAAGACCTAAAAAGAATTATAATAAATATATGTATGAAATGGTAGAATATCCGGAATATTTAATATATGATAATGAAGAAGTCAAAAAAAATAAAGGAAAATGGAATGAATTTTTTGGAAATAATAACGGAATATATTTGGAAATCGGTTGTGGAAGCGGTAATTTTACAGTAGGAAATGCTGAAAAATTTAAAGACAGAAATTATATTGCATTGGAATTAAGGTTTAAAAGACTTGTACTGGGAGCACGAAAATCTGAAAAAAGAAACCTTAAAAATATACTATTTATAAGAAAAAGAGGAGAAACAATACTTGACTTTATCGGAAAGGATGAAATATCCGGAATATATATCAATTTTCCTGATCCATGGGAAGGAGAAGAAAGAAAAAGAATTATAACTAAAGAGCTTTTTGAAAAATTGGATATTATTTTAAAAAATGGAGGGAAACTTTATTTTAAAACAGACCATCAGAAATATTATGAAGATGTACTTGAACTTGTGAGTGAACTTGACGGATATGAAATGTGTTACCGTACTGATGATTTACATAATACTGAAAAAGCTGCTGAAAATATAAAAACTGAATTTGAACAGATGTTTTTGAGTAAACATAATATGAATATAAAATATGTTGAAATAATTAAAAAATAAGAGAAAGGGTTATAGAGAAGATTTAACTTTATTAGTGTGAAGAGAGTTTCAAAATATTAAAAAAAGGGAATAAAAATATTATAAAAAATTATATTTGAAATATATATATATAAATGTAAGAAAAAATTTTAATAAGATTAATATATGGAAAATATGATTTGATTGTAAAATATAAAATATCTACGAACTGTCAAATTAAATGCGACATCTAATTCGAGTGACCGAAAGAAACTTTATTAGATGTCGCATTTGTAATATATTCATTTATTTATAAAATTAACTGAAAATATTTATGAAAACAGGACATAAACATCAATATATTTTAAAACATTATTAAAGGAAATGTGAAAATAAAAAAAATATATATTTAAAAGTTATTGTCTTTATTTTCAAAATAAGATATAATTCATAATAAGGAAAATCTAATATATGATTTTAATAAACTTAACAAAATTTATGAAAGGAGTTGAAAATGAGAAAAAGTTTAACACTTCTTTTTCTTTTTACGTCACTGTTTTCTTTATCTGCACCTGAAGATGAGGCGATAAAAATTTTTGAAAAGGAGCAACAAAGACTCGAACAGGAAAGACGGCGTATTGAACAGGAGAGAAAACAGAGAGAGTTTGAAAATATTAAATTAAGCCCTTCAGTTCAAAATAATACTGAAGTTGTTACAGATAATACAGAACCTAAATTTTTAATAATTGAAATAAATTTATATGATAATGAAAATCTTTTAAACGGAAATGAAGAATTTTCTGTTTTAAGAAAATACAAATACACTTATATGGGAAGTACGGATATTCAAAAACTTTTAACGGAACTTACAAACAAAATAATATCTAAAGGCTATATTACAAGTGCCGTAACAGTTTCAAAAGATAATGACCTGAAAACGGGAAGATTGAACCTTGAAATCATTCCAGGAAAAGTACAGGAAATAATAATAAATAGCGGTAATATCCTTGATAGATACAAAGAATTTTTCATGTTCGGAATAAATAAGGGAGATGTTCTTAATATAAGAGATATAGATACTGCAACTGAAAATTTTAATTCACTCGGTTCAAATAATATGACAATGGAAATAGTTGCAGGGACAAAACCGAATTATTCTATAATAAAAATAAAGAACATTATGAAAGATAAATACAAGCTCTCATTGACGGGAAATAATCATGGAGAAAATAATCAGAGCGGATTTTGGAGACCGGGAATAAGTTTAAATATAGACAGTCCTTTAGGAATAGGTGATAATTTTCTGTTTTCATATTTGACAGTAGATAAAAAAATACCTGACAGGGGTTGGAAAAAGAAAGCAAGTGAACTGGAGGCGGGAGAGATTCTTCCGATAGGACCTCCCGGTTATGATCCTTTAAAAGGGGAAAGTTTACCATATAAAAGAAGGCTCGACATGTTTACGTTTGTATATACATTAAAGTTCAGAGAATATACTTTAAAGTTTAATTCAAGCAAAAGTATAAGTGAAAGCAGTTTTTTTCCATATAATACAGTATATGACATGAAATCCGCAAGTCATACATTGTCTGCAAATATGGAAAGAGTAATGTGGAGAAACCAGAGAAGTAAAGTCAGTTTGGGAATAGGAATAAAAAGAAAGCATAATGAAACTTATCTGGAGCAATCCGAGTTGTCAAATAGAAAGTTGTCAATAGGAAATATAAGTCTGAATATGTCTACATCTATATTTAAGGGATTACTCGGAATTACACTTGGACATGAAAGAGGACTTGGAATATTTAATGCTGAAAAGGATAAAGATAAGTTTGATACAACACCTAAATCCCGATTTAAAAAATATACGGTAGATATAAATTATTACAAACCTGTAACACAGAAACTCATATACAGATTTAATTTAACAGGCTCGTATTCTCCTGATGTAATGTACGGTTCCGAAAGACAGACAATAGGCGGTGTAGGAAGTATAGGAGGTTATCATAGAACGGGGACATTACAGGGAGATAGAGCAATAGAAGTAAATTCGGAATTATCGTACAACATTCCTGTATTTAAGAAATGGGGATACTTTACACCGTATATAAGTTACGGATACGGAGCAACTCAAAATAATAAAGATAATTCTAGGTACAGAATAGGGTATATGAACGGACTTACAGTAGGAGTAAGATATAACAGTAAATTTTTTGACTTTGATTTCGGATATGCAAAAGCGATGAAACATTCGGAATATTTAAAGCCTGAAAGTCAGGAAATGTATTTCAGCGGAGCTTTTAAAATAATTTTTTAGGAATTCCGAACTTTTTTGTAAAAAAGTTTGAATAAAAAACAGTTCAGCTCAAATTTTACTATAGCTCAAAAGCCCGTTACTGTAAAAAATAAAAAATGCTCACTTTACGTATTTTTTGCCCAGTAAAATTTGAATGTTGAAGAGAAACTTAAAATAAAGGAAATACTTTTAAATAAAAGTATGGTTAAATCGTAATAATAAAATAAAAGTAAAAAGCTCCGATATTCAAAATTTTTTGTAAAATTTTGTAGTCGATAGCGGTAGTGTGAGGAGTTAATAAACACTCACGAAAAGAAAAATAAAAAGGAGATAAAAATGAGAGAAGTCAACAAACGTATGAAAAAAATAATAGCGATAATGTTTTTGTACATAATGTCATTTAACATATTCAGTGACGGAGTAATACTTGACCCTAATTCACCATATAATACTAAAATAGACAGGTCATCTTCGGGAGTACCTGTAATAAATATATCTACTCCAAATAACAGCGGGATAAGTATAAATAATTTTCTGGAATACAATGTAGGGAAAGAAGGTCAGATATTAAATAATGCTGATAATTTGGGAAGGAGTCATTTAGGAGGTATAATAAATGCCAATCCCAATCTGGGACCTCATCAGGCTGCCAATCTTATCATATTACAGGTAAACGGAGCAAACCGTTCTCAAATAGAAGGGTATATAGAAGCTTTAAGCAGGCAGAGAGTAAATGTAATATTGGGAAATGAAAACGGAATATATATAAATGGAGGAGGAACAGTCAATATTAAAAATTTTATTCCTACAACAGGAAAGATAAATCTGAAAGATGGACAGTTTGTAGGAATAGATGTTGAAAAAGGTCAGATAATAGTGGGTCTTAACGGTTTTGATGCAAGCAGAACCGATTTTGTCGATTTAATATCCAAAAGTGTAACACTTCAAGGAAATGTGGTAGGAAATGAAATAAAAGCGGTAACAGGCTCAAATAATGTGGATAAAGACGGAAATATACAAAAGAACGGTAAGGGAACCCCTTCTTCGGTAGCGATAGATGCAAGCAGTCTCGGAGGAATGTATGCAAATACGGTTAAGATAATAAGCACGGATAAGGGAGCGGGAGTAAATTCCGATGCTTTTATAGTATCTGCAAACAGTAAACTTGAAGTTACGGCGGACGGTAAAGTAAAAGTAAAAAAAGTACAGGGAAAAGGAATAGAGATAAAAGGAAGTGAATATGAACAGACGGATCTTTCCTATTCAGAAGGGGATATAAATATATCAGCCGGTACGATAAAGCTTTCAGGAACAGGAACACAGTCGACAGGAAATATAAATCTTACAGGTAATGTGGAAAATACTTCGGCATTGTATGCTAAAGGAACACTTATTACGGGAATGTTGAAAAACAGTTCCGATATACAGACAGGTAAAAACTTGGATATATTCGGGGATTTAAAAAATTCGGGACATATAAGGAGTTTAGACAATGTAAATATATTGGGAAATCTTAATAATAAGGGGAATATAGAAACAAATTCAAATATAAATGTAAAAAATACAGTATCTTCAGGTACTATTTCAGGAAAGAATATAACTACAGGAAAATTAGACAATAACGGTTCATTAAATGTAAATGGAAATTTAACAACGGAAGATATTTTAAATAAAGGAAATATTCTTGTTTCAGGAATAATGAAAAGCGGTAATGTATCAAATGAAGGAAAAGTATTAGTAAACGGAACGATACAGCTTCTTAATACAAAGACGTCGGGAATACTTGCAGCAGGGGACAATATTGCAGTAAAGAATATTGAAAATGGCGGGGAGTTTGCAACGAAGCAAAATATTTTTGTTGAAGGTTCATTCATAAATACCGGAAAAATTGAAGGAAATGATATATCTGTAAAAGGAACATCATTATCAAATAAAGGAAGCATAAAAGGAAAAAATATATTTGCAACAGTGAATGATACCAAAAATGAAGGTGAAATACATATATCGGAAAATATAGCTTTTGTAACGGAAAATTTAACAAATACAAAGGAAATATTGGCGGGAAATGATATTTCGTCAAATAATGTAAATCTGATAAATACAGGAAAGATAGCTTCAAACGGTAAAATAAATTTTAATAATTCTTCAATAAGTAATAAAGGAGAAATACTGTCGAATACGATAGAAATGCAGGATGTTTCAAAATATGAAAATACAGGTCATATAAAAGGTGATACAACAACACTTACGACAGTAAATGATATAAATCTTACGGGAACTTTACACGGAGAAAATAACCTGACAATAAAGGGAAATAATATAGTAAATATTGGAAAAACTACAGGAATCGGGAAAATATCAATAACATCCAATGATTTTACAAATAACAGTGAATTGTCATCAGACAGTGTAACTGTAACTGCATCAGGCAATGTTATAAATAACAGCATGATAAGCGGAGAAAAAGGAACGATAAAAGGTAAGGAGCTGTATAATAATGACCTTATTGCTGTAAACGGCGATCTTGAAATAGAAGTACAGAACAAAATAGTAAATTCAGCAGGGAAAGTAATATATGCAGGGAAGAGTTCAATACTTAAAGGAAAGGAAATACTTAATAACAGGGGAGATATACTCGGAGGAAACATATCTCTTGAAGCTTCAAAAGTGAGGAATGAAGTAGGGACAATACAGGGGACGGGAAATATAGATATAAAGTCATCTTCATTTGAAAATATAGGGGAAGTTACGGACATTAATCGTTATGAACTGTATTATGAAACATGGGACGGAAAAAGACTTTCAGAGGGAGAACTTGTAAATTGGGAAAGATATGACGATCCCGGAGTTATGAAAGGAAAACACAGTCATAATGCTACAGGACCTCAAAGACAGTGGCTTGAAAACTATATATTAAATTCAGAAAGAATAACGGGGTATAAGTCATATCTACTGACATCGGAACCTGATACGGTAAGCGGTGTAATAGGTCTTCAGGGAGACTATACTTTTGCTTCAAATACGGCAAGATTTCCTGTAAAAGCCCTTGAGGGTAAACTTGAAAGCAGGGCGAATACAAATTATGGAAGAGTTACTGCAGGGGGCAATATTACGATAAATTCAAGCGATGTAGTGAACAAGGACGGTTTCATATCGGCAGGAAATACGGCGGATATAAAAGCTGACAGGATAGAAAATACAGTTACTACAGGAAATGGTGTTCAGCTAAAGGACGGAAGAGAAAGAATATATCTACGTTTTAAGAGAGGAAGCAAAGAAGCATCCGCAAATGCAGTATTTGCAAGAGAATTGGTAGCAGGAGGTACAGCATATACATCAGGTCAATCGAGTGTCATTGAAGGAAGAAGTGTAATAGTGGACAGCACAAAAATAATTCCTCAGAGTATACCACAGGCAAACGGAGAAGTAAGAACGACTTCTTCAGGAGGAAGCGGGAAAGCTGTAAATGTAATGGTAAACAGAGGAATAACAGGTACAAACGGGAAAATACATATAGTAGGTAATACAGCAACGATAGCGGATATAAAAAATACAGGGACAATATCAGTAAATCCTTCATTTTCAAATTCACTGTTTATTAAAAATGTAAATCCGTCATCAATGTATATCATGGAAACAAGGGGAAGATACATTAATCTTAACGGGTATCTCGGAAGCGAATATTTTTTAAATAAAGTAGCATATAAAGAGGATTGGAGCAGGGTAAAGCGACTTGGAGATGCTTATTATGAAAACCAGATTATATCCAAAGCGTTAAATGAAAAACTGGGAACAGGTTTCATAAACGGAAAGTCCGGACAGGAACTTGTAAAGAACATGATGGACGGAGCGGAAACGGAAGCAAAAGCTCAGGGATTGAAAGTAGGAGAAGCACTGACAGCAGAACAGGTAAAAAATCTGAAAAAAGATATAATATGGTATGTATATACTGAAGTAAACGGTCAGAAAGTACTCACTCCTCAAGTATATTTGAGTAGAACAACTCTTGCAGGGCTGGAAGAAGACAGCAGAAGCAGAATAGGAGGAAGTGAATATACAAGTCTCAAAACAGAAGATTTAGTCAACAAAGGAATGAAAATAGGAAATAAAGGAACAACGATAGTTGACGTAAAGACGTTAAAAAATGAAACATTGACAAATCAACTGTCGGAAATATCAGGAGATACAACGATTGTAAAATCTGAAGGAGACATAAGGAATATAGGCGGAAAAATATCCGGAAAAGATTTTGTCGGTTTAACATCTGCAAAAGGGGACATAGTAAATGAAACAACAAAAGTGACGACAGTTCGTAATACGGGAGCATATGACAGGACAAAATACGAAGAAGTAGGGAGTATAGGAGAGATAGACGGAAAGAAAATTTATCTTTCAGGAAAAGACTATAATTCAACAGGGGCAATATTAAATACAGAAAATCTGGTATTGAACCTAAGCGGAGATATAAATGCTTCTTCTCTTGAACTTGAAGGAAATGATAAGCTTGGAACAAACAGTAAAAACTACAGTACATTCAGCTCGAAAGAAAATGCAGGCTCAGCTATAGTAACAAAAAAAGTGAGCGGAACGGTAAATAATATCAATTTAACAGGTTCCGCATTTATAGCGGAAGACGGAAAGGGTCTTTCAGTAAAGAATGTAAATGTGGAATCGGCAGTAAACAAATATGATGAATACAGAACAGCTTCGAGCAGCAACACATTTACAAAGAAGAACAGCACAATGAAATCCCATACTGAAGAAAATGCGGCATCAACTTTTGCAATAGAAAAAAATGCACATATATCGGGAACAGTCAAGGCAATAGGGAGCAATGTACTGTTAGGACAGGACAGTTATGTGGGCGGAAAAGTAACAACGGATTCAAGGGAGCTACATAACAGTTATTATCAGGAAGATAAGAAAAGCGGGTTTAGCGGAAGTATAGGAAAAGGGAGTATTACAGCAGGTTATGGCAAGAACAGAAATACCTATGATGAAAAAAGTGTAATAAATGCAAAATCAAATTTACAGATAGGTGACGGAAGTGTATTAAATAAGGGAGCGGAAATAACAGCTACCAATTTTTCGCATGGTCAAATATCAATAAATAACGGGGATGTAGTATACGGAGCAAGAAAAGACACAAGAGATGTGACTACTACAAGTAAGAGCAGCCGGATAGGAGTCAGTGCAAGTGTAAAGAGTCCCGCTCTTGACAGAGTAAGACAGGCAAAAGATACTGCTAATCAGATAAAAAGCGGTGACAATATAGGTGGAGCCGTAAATATAGGTAATATTGTGACAGGAGTAATATCGGGACTTGCAGGAAATCAGGGTAACAGACAGGGAAGATATGATTCAAGAGGAAGTGTAGGAAAGGAAGGAGTAAAATCTGCCCTTGCCAATAACAACTTTTATGCAAATATAGGTATAAATGCAGGAATTAATACTTCAAAAAACGAAACAAATTCTCATACGGAACATGCAGTAGTAACAACAATAACGGGACTTGACGGAAATTCAAGTATAACATACAATAATGTAAAGAACATAACTTATAAAGGAACACATGCAGAAGACACAACAATGATATACAATAATGTGGAGAACATAAATAAAGAAGCAGTGGAACTGAATAACAGATATTCTTCAAGCGGAAAAAGTACGGGAATAAATGCAGGAGCAACAGTAGGCTATGGACATAAGTTACAGACAACGGGAAATGGTGGAAGTATATCATTTAATAAAAGCAATATGAATACAACAGAAACTATTCATCATAACGGAAGCTTCTTAAATGTAAATGAAGTACATAACAATACAAAGAATATGAAGTTAAAAGGTTTTAATCAGGAAGGCGGAACGGTAACAGGAAACATAAAAAACCTTGAGCTTGTATCAGTTCAGAA
>NZ_RQYW01000017.1 GCF_003932895.1 Leptotrichia sp. OH3620_COT-345
AAAATTTTAATTGGGTTTAGAAATTTTTATAATTACAGTATTTTCTTTTGATGTTAAGATAAAAGAATGTTTTTTTGATAGGATATTTTTTTAGTAATTTATTTTAATAAGGCAAAAATTATATATTAGTTTATAATAAAAGAATATTTTTTAGTAAATTAATTTTTTATCCGTTTTTATAATATATATTTACACTTTTTATTCTTATTTCTAATATTCTTATTTATTATTTCTTTTTATTTCTTTTTTTGGTATAATGAAAGTAACATTTCTTAGGAGTTTGATTTATGAAAACGGTTTTAATAACGGGAGCGAGCAGCGGTATTGGATACGAACTGGCAAAAATATATGCTGAAAAGAATTATAATCTTGTAATTGTTGCAAGACGTTTTGAAAAAATGGAAGAATTGAGAAATATTATATTGAAAAATATAAATTCGAATATATTAATTGAAATAGTACGTGTCGATTTGGCAGAAGAAAATGCCTCATATAAATTATTTAATATTCTGGAAGAAAAGAATATTGAAATTGACTTATTGATAAATAATGCAGGAGTAGGAATATACGGAGCATTTTCAGAATATTCTCAAAAAGAAATGAAAAAAAATGATAAAATGATTAATTTGAATATAAAGGTATTAGTTGAACTTACTAAAATTTTTGTAAATAAAATGCTGGAAAAAGGTGAAGGCGGGATTTTAAATGTAGCTTCTGTTGCGGCATTTCAGCCCGGTCCTCTTATGGCTACATATTATGCGAGTAAAGGGTTTGTTCTTTCATTTTCTGAAGCGTTAAGAGAGGAACTGAAAAATACAGGAGTATATATTTCAGTACTTTGTCCCGGCCCAACTGAAACGGAATTTGAAAAAAGTTCAAACTTAACTGAAGCAGGATTATTTTCAAAAATGAAGGTAATGCCAGCTGAAAAAGTGGCGAAAATAGCTTATAAGGATTTTACACGGAAAAAAAGGATTATTATTCCGGGAATTATAAATAAAATAGCTGTACTAGGGTCAAAATTTCTTCCAAGAAAGTTGGTAATTAAAGTTATAAAAAAAATTCAGGAAAAGAAAAAATGAAATAAATAAATTGTTATTTCAAAGTTGGATATTAAAATAGAATAATGAAATAAGGAAAGGAAGAATGGATGGAAAAGAGATATTTTGAGAGTTTTGACGGTACAAAAATCCCGTATTTGTATTTCGGCTCGAACAGAGGAGAACAGTTTAAAAATGACATAGTTATATTACATGGAATTGCAGAGCCTGTATGGAGATATGAAGAATTTGGCAACTTTTTATGTGCAAATGGTTACAATGTTTTTATTCCTGAAATTAGAGGACATGGAGAACTTAAAACAGAAAAAATAGGAGACTTTGGAAAAAAAGGAATAGAAAGTGTATTTAAGGATATAGATGTGTTTTTTGAAAAGGAACTTATTTCCAGAGGTATAAAACCTGAAAATACAACAATATTCGGCCACAGTATGGGAGCGTTGATAACTACTCAATGGGCTATTGAAAATAATTATAAATATTTTATTCTGTCAGGATTTCCTTTAAAGAAGAAATCAGAAGTCTTTAAAGCAAGTTTACTTTCTATTTTTGAAAGGATGATGATTTTTAAGAAAAAATCGTTTTTTAATAAGGAGTTTAAAAAATACAATGCTTTTTTTGCTCCAAATCAAACCAAATTTGACTGGTTGACAAGAAACACAGAAGAAGTTAGAAAATATGAGGAAAGTGATTTCTGTGGATATCTTCTCTCACCAAAAGTCTTTTCGGGAATATTGAAAACAATGAGTTTTTTAAATAAAAAGTATAAAAAAATAAGGACAGATGCAAATATTCTTATAGTATACGGAACTGAAGATAAAGTAATGGATATTGAACATGTGAATAAAATTTTGTCAGTTTTGAGAAAAAAGAAAAGAAGAATTAATGTAATTGCAAATGATAAAGGACGGCATGAATCATTAAATGAAATAAATAAATATATGATTTATGATGAAATCCTCAAGTGGCTCAATGAAAGAGAAAAATAAATATCAAATATAAAAAAACGGGAGGAAATTATTATGAAAAGTATAAAAGAAGATTTTTCATTAATGTCTATTTTGTTAATACCGGTTGCCGTGGCAATAAATATGGCAGGTTTCGGTCTTGTAAAACTGCTTAATCTTCCTATATTTTTAGATACAGTAGGAACGGTTTTTATAAGTTTTCTTGCAGGTCCTTGGATAGGAGCTATAGCAGCGATACTTACAAGTGTAGTAAGCGGGATATTTGATCCTGTTTATCTGGCATATATTCCTACGTCTGTAGGTTTGGCCCTGACTGCAGGATTTTTGACAAGGTTTAAGTTCGGGAATAATATAATAAAAATTGCGATTTCTTCATTAGTGCTTACGATAATTGCAGTAGTTATTTCTGCCCCGATAACAGTAATTGTATTCGGAGGAGTCACAGGAAACATGACTTCTTCCATAACTGCATTGTTTTTGGCTTCAGGACAGCAAATATGGTCCGCTGTTATAAGCTCCTCAATAATAACAGAATTTGCTGATAAACTTGTAACTGTAATAATCTGTATTTTAATATTGGGAAGTATGTCATCAAGATATCTTATAAAATTCAAATATGGAGAAAAGTATATAAATAAATCCAAAAATTAAGTGTAGCAGGGGGATAGATATGGAAAAAAACATATTTAGGCGACTTTATCCGACTACAAAATTAATGATGACATTTACTTTGATAATGTCAGCATTTGTTATACCCGGTTATATATATTCCTACTTAATATTTTTGATATGCGGTATTATAGTTTATTTCTGCGGGAAATTAAAAGAATATACAAAGCAGGTATTTAAAAGTTTAATTCTACTTTTCATAATAATTTTTATTATACAAGGGATATTGATTTCCAAAGGTGAAATTTGGTTCAAGTTGGGATTTATTTCCGTGTATAAGGAGGGGATTATGAAAGGTGTAAACCTGACTTCTAAAATTACAGCTTTTGTTTCAGCTTTTACAATGTTTTTTCAAATAACTCCGATAAGAGATTTTGTAATTTCTCTTGAAAAAGCGGGAATGAATTCAAAAGCGGCTTACGTAGTGTTGCTTACATTACAGATAATACCTGAAATGATGAAAAGAACAAATGTCATAATGGATTCACAAAAAGCAAGAGGAGTAGAAACTGAAAGTAATATTTTTGTGAGAGCAAAAGCATTTATACCTATATTTTTTCCTCTTATACTTTCTTCTATAGAAAATACTGAAGAAAGGGCTATAACGCTTGAAGCAAGGGGATTTTCATCGGGGGTAAAAAAAACAAGGTTATACGATATTGAAAAAGTTTCATATGATTTACTGTTCAGGATATTGTTAGTAGTTTTTATTGTATTGTGTATTATTTGGAGGAAATTATGGAATATTTGAAATTAAGAGACATAAATTACAAATATCCTCTATCAGAAAATTGGGTATTAAAAAATATAAATATGGATATAAAAAAAGGAGAATTTTGGGCAGTTATAGGAAAAAACGGAAGTGGAAAAACTACTCTCTGTAATTTGTTGAGAGGATTTATCCCTGACTTTTACAAAGGGGAGCTGTTAGGAGAAGTGACAATTGAAAATAGAAAACTGTCAGAATATTCACCGAAAGAAATTACTGAAAAAATAGGTTTCGTATTTCAAAATCCTTTTACTCAGATAAGCGGTGTAAAAGAAACCGTTTTTGAAGAAACTGCATTTGGACTTGAAAATCTTGGGCTTGAAGTAAATTATATAAGGGCTAAAGTAGAAGAAGTATTGAAATTAATCGGGATAGAGTATCTGAAAGATAAAAATCCCTATGAACTGTCAGGAGGGCAGAGACAGAAAGTAGCTTTTGCTTCAATAATAGCAATGGATCCGGAAATACTTATAATTGATGAGCCTACATCTCAGTTGGATCCTCAGGGGACTGAAGAAATATTTAAAATAATAAATATGCTTTCAAAAAAAGGAAAGACAGTAATACTTGTTGAACACAAAATAGAAATGATTGCTGAATATGCTGAAAAAATTATAGTTCTTGATAAGGGAGAAATAATTTTGACAGGAGATACGAAGGAAATATTGAAAAATAAGATTCTCATAGAAAAGGAGATAGGAATACCCAGATATACAATGCTTGCTTATGAACTCGAAAGGAAATTTTCTGATAAAGTAAAGTTTGAAAAGATACCCGTAACAAAGGAAGATACATTAAATGAATTCGGAAAAATTAAAAATAGAAATAAATAACAGGAAAATTGGATTAGGTATCAATGGAATCGGGAGGAACTGAATGAGTTTTATAGAAATGGATAAAGTTAGTTTTATTTATCCTGACGGAACTGTGGCAATAGATGATATATCCTTAAATATAGAAAAAGGAGAAAATGTAGCAATTATCGGTCAAAATGGTGCAGGGAAAACTACCGGAGTAAAAATGTTGAACGGACTTTTAAAGCCTGTAAAAGGAAATATCATTGTGGGAGGATGGAATACCAAAGACTATACAACTGCACAAATGAGCAGAAAAGTAGGATATGTATTTCAGAATCCTATGGATCAGATTTTTCATAATAATGTTTATGATGAAATAGCATTTGGACCTAAAAAATTAAAATATACTGAAAATGAAGTGAAGAAAATGATTGAACAGGCAGTGGAATTGACCCGACTAAGCGGTTATATAAGGGAAAATCCGTATAATTTGCCTTATTCTTTAAGAAAATTTGTTACAATAGCTGCAATAGTTGCAATGGGGACTGATGTCATCATAATGGATGAGCCTACTGCAGGTCAGGATTTAAAAGGTATTATTATACTGAATGAACTGATAGGAAAACTAGTTGAACAGGGAAAAACTTTAATCACAATTACTCATGATATGGAATTTGTAGTAAATAACTTTGACAGGGTAATAGTAATGGCAAATAAGAAAATAATTGCCGACGGTGATAAAAAGGATATTTTTAAAGAGGAAGAAATACTTGTAAAAGGGAAAATAAAACGTCCGTATATAAGTGAACTGGCAAATGAACTTTCTATGAGTAGAAAGATTCTTACAATAGAAGATTTTATTAATGATTTTTCGGAAAGAATTCAGGAAAGGTAATATTTGGAATCTAAAAATAAGTAAGGCGGTGAATATGTATGCAGAAGAGATATAAAATCAAGATATTTAGGGATAATAAATCAAAGTTTATGTCCATATTGATATTTATGGGGATTTTTACTTTGGGCTGTGCTGTGAAAAATCCGAATCCTCGGAATAAAAGTACTACTGCAGTGGAAAAATCAGACATTGTGAGGGTAGATATTGAAAAAATAATAGAAAAAACGGAAAAAGAAATAGAAAAAACAGATAAAGATAAAACTTTACGTAAAAAAATAAAATCTGACGGAGAGAAAGAAAGTGAATATATAAATTATTATAACAAAAACAAAGAACTGAAAAAATTTGTAGTCAAACATTTTGCTGAAACAGGGAGATTAATACAGGAGTTTTATATAAAAGACGGAAAAATATATTATTTGTATCAGAAAAAAATAACATATAATCGACCTGTAGGCTGGACTAAGAAAAAAGCTAAAGAAAGCGGGGATACAGAGTATTTTGATTTGAAAAAATCAAAAAATGAAGAAGCAAAATATTATTTTGATTCTGAAGAAAATCTTATAAGACTCATATCTGAAGATGGAAAAGTAAATGATAATCAGGAAATACTTCAAGTAATAAAAAATGACTTAAAAGATGATTATTTATTAAATATTCAGAACAGTAAACAGAATCCCAATAAAATGTAATTCGGAGAGAAAGTTGCAGAAGGAAAAAGAGAAAAGGAGAAATAATTTTGAAATTAGTTTATTTGGATAATGCTGCATCAACAAAAATTATGCCTGAAGTCATTGAAAAGATTACAGAGTCTTATGAGGAAATTTATGCCAATCCTTCTTCAACTCACAGACTCGGTCAAAAAGCGAAAGGTATAATGGAAAAAACACGTAATACTATAGCGGGATGTCTGGGAGTGGAAGCTAATGAGATAATATTTACATCAGGAGGAGCCGAAGGGAATAATCTTATTTTGAGGGGAGCTTTAAATGCTTATGGATATAAGGGAAAGCATATTATAACATCGAAAGTAGAACATTCTACAGTGCTGAAAACATGTCAGCAGCTGGAAAGGGAAGGATATGAAGTAACATATATAGATGTCGACAGAGAAGGTATTATTGATATTGAGCAGTTGAAAAATTCCGTAAGGAAAGATACGGTTTTAGTTTCAATAATGTATGTAAATAATGAAACGGGAGTAAAACAACCTATAGAAGAAATAGGAAAGATACTTGAAGGAACAAGTATACTTTTTCATACTGATGCAGTTCAGGCAATAGGAAAGGAGATTATTTTTCCTAAAAATATGAGAATAAGTGCATTAACGGCCACAGCTCACAAATTTTACGGACCGAAAGGTATCGGATTTATATTTCTTGATAAAAATTTTCTTGTGGAAAAGGAAATATGGGGGGGCTCTCAAGAAAGAAACAGGAGAGCGGGGACTGAAAATATACAAGGGATAATCGGACTCGGAACTGCAATGGAAGAAATGTATAAGACAATGTATGAAGAAGATGAAAAGGAAAAAGAACTCCATAGATATATGGAAAAACGCCTGAAAAATGAAATACAGGGATTAGAAATAAATGGAGAAAAAGCAGAAAGGATAAATATGATTTCCAACATATGTATCAGTGGATGTGATGTGCAGACTATGCTTATTGCTCTTGATTTAAGGGGAATATGTGTCAGCGGAGGTTCAGCCTGTATGTCGGGAGCTCATGAAGATTCATATGTGCTTAAAGAAATGGGATTGTCAAAGGAAGAACTGAAAAATTCTTTCAGAGTGAGTATCGGAAGATATACAACAAAAGAAGAAATTGATTATTTTATAGATAATTTAAAGGAAATTGTAAAGATAGAAAGAGGAGAATAAAGTTATTAAAAGAAAATATAAATTTTTATGTATAAGCGATATTGAAATATTAAGTAATATGGAAGAAGAATTTTTAAAGCAGAGATTTAAAGATATTGATTTTATAATGTCTGCAGGTGATGTTTCCAACAGATATCTTGATTTTCTTGTATCCGTACTAAATAAAGATATAATATGTGTAAATGGAAATCATATTTATCATAAAGATTATCCCATAACATTTGCCAAAGTTATAGACGGAAAGTTTTTAAAGTATAAAGGGCTCAGGATTTTGGGACTGGATGGTTGTAAAGTGTATTCATTTAAGGAACATCAATATACTGAAAAACAGATGAAAATAAAAATTTTAAAAAATATTTTTCATCTATTGAAAGGAGTGGACATTGTTTTGAGTCATGCTTCTCCTGAAGGTATACATGATGTAAATGATGGTGTACATAATGGATTTAAAGCTTTTCATATGATTATAAAACGTTTTAAGCCTAAGCTTTGGATACATGGACATATACATTTGCATAATTTTATGGATCATCAGGATACGAAAGTTGGAGAAACGATAGTCTCAAATACGTTCGGATACAGAATATTTACTATTGAAAAATAATATTTGTCGGAGGAATGGAAACATGGATAGAAATTCCGCCCATTTGTTTGAAGCGGATAGAGCATATAAAAAATTTTTAAAATCATCAAAGGGACTTTTTGGATTGAAAAAAAAGGAAAATCTGGAATCTTTTTCTGAGGTTCAGAAAAGGGAGAATGCCTATAACAGTGTCTATATAGGAATAAAAGAAATTTCCTTGGAAAAAATTGTAGGAAGTGTAGAAAAATATAAGGATTTTAATAAAAATTTTGTACCTGCAAAAGATATAATAAAACAAAGATGGATGAGTATTTATATAGGATATATTGATGAGAATATGTTACCTCCTGTAATATTATATAAAATAAAGGACAGTTATTATGTTTATGACGGAAATCACAGAATTTCTGTTGCGAAATTTTTAAATTTTGTTTCGATTGAAGCGGAAGTGGAAGAATTTTTGCCGTCAAAGGATGATACAGATGAAATAATCTATAGAGAAAGTATGCTTTTTGAAAAAGAAACAGGGATAGGAAATGTCATTTTAACAAATCCCTCAAAATATAAATATTTAAGAAATGAAATTGAAAATTATATGAATTTTCTTCATAAGAAAAAAAATGAAAATGTAGATTATAAAAAAGCTGCTGAAAATTGGAACAGAAATGTATTTGTTCCTGTGAAGACTCTTATAAAAGAAAATAATATACTTAAAAATTTTAATGGAGAAAATATTAATGATTTATTTTTATTTATTTTAGATCATAAATATTTTTTAAGTAAAAACAGGGGAGAAAATATAGGATATCTTTTCAGTGCAATTGATTTTATAAATATGGTTAAAACAAATGAAAATGAAAATTTTGACTATAAGTGTCTAATTGACGGAGAAGAATTAAAAGAATGCTGCCGTAAGTTAAAAAAGATTGATAGAGAACTTACACATTTACAAGAGGAAATAATCATAAATGAAAAATTATATGAGCTGATAGGAATAAATTTTGATTATAACAAAATTTTAATTAAAGATATAAAAAAATATGATACCATTCAAAAATGGTATGAAGATAAATATAAAAAATTAACATGGCATTTTATAGATAAAGTCAATATGCTTCCAGAAAAATATAGTAGTTATCTGGGATATTTCAAAATAAATAGAATATTTAATTTTATTATTGAATATGAAAATGTTAGAAACGAAAGCAGTGAGGGAATTTCTGAAATATCGGTTTTAAATTATATTATAGAAATATTTATACCTGTTGTTTCTTTTTCAGAACAAAAAAATAATGAATGGGGAGACTTCGGAGTTAAATTTTTAAATATGTATGAAAAAATTCAAAAGGAATTTTTTTATATACTTAAAGTCAGGAAATATCTTTTACAAGAAGGAAAATCTGTAAAATATGAAAATATAATTTCAGATGAAGTAACTAGACATTTATTTTCTTTAAATAAAAGTAAGTATTATGACATAAAGAAAATTTTAATACATCAGAAATATAATGAATTTTTAATTAATCTTAAAAAGACTGAAGATTTTTTGAAAATATATAAAAAATATGGGGAAATTAGGAAATATGAAACTTTTGTAAAACTGTTTGAAATGCTTGATATTTTAGGAGAAAAGGAATTTATAAAAAAATTGAAGACGGATTTGAAAAAAATGTCCGTATCACAAAATATTGTTTCTGATTATAAAACAAAAACGGTTTTTTTCGAGCTGGATGATGCATTGTCAGAAAAAAGAGAAAGCATTTCGGAGGGTAACAGTAAATATTCGTTTATAGATTTTTATGTAGATATATTATTTTTTACAAAAAATAGCATAAAAGATGAAAAGGGGAATTTTATAGAAAATATAGAGATGGATATAGATATTCTTGATATGGAGCTACATTATTCGGAAAAAAGAAATATACGGAATTAGAAAAATGGGAGGACAGATGAAAATAAAAGCTATATTTATGGATTTGGACGGTACACTTTTAAAAAGTGATCATACAATATCTTTGAAATTAAAGAAAAAATTGAAAGAACTTCAAGAAAAAGGAATTAAAATATTTATTTCTACAGGTAGAAGTTTCAGATCTTCGTATCCTTTTGTGAAAGAATTGGGAATTACAACACCAGTCATTACATATAATGGAGGAAGAATTGTCATTCCCGATACAGGAGAAGTGGTTTATGAAAAGCCTGTAAATGTGGAAAATGTAAAAAAAATAATAGAAATCTCAAGGGAAAAAGGGATACATCTGAACCTTTACAACGATGATGAATTATATATAGAACAGGAAAGTGAAGAAGGAATAGGCTATGCTGAACGTGTGGGAATACCTTATCGATTAATTAATTTTGATGAATTTAAGAAGAAAACATCGACAAAGGGTTTATTTCTGGCAGAAAACCGAATATTGACAGAGCTGAAAAAAGAACTTGATGAAAAACTGTCGGATGTAAATTTTGTATTTTCTCAACCTACATATTTAGAAGTTTTGAATAAAGAAGTGAATAAAGGAACAGCAGTTTTGGAAATGCTTAGGAAATATGATATTTCTTCTAATGAAGCAATGGCATTCGGAGATCAGTGGAATGACCTTGAAATGCTTAAAAGTGTAAAGTACGGATATTTAATGGGAAATGCTACAGATGAGCTGAAAAAACAGTTTTTTTTAGACAGGATAACATTATCCAATGATGATGACGGTATTTACAATGTACTGAAAAATATTGTTTCAAATTAATGGTAAATAGCCTATAATAAAGGTGATATAATGGAAAATAAAATGGTGCATTTAAAATTGCATACTGAATATTCTCTTCTTGAAGGAGTAGGTAAAATTGACGAATACATGGAAAAAGCTCTTACTGTTGGAGCGAGAACTCTTGCTATTACCGATACTTCCATGTTCGGAGCAGTGGAATTCTATAAGAAATGTATTAAATCAGGGATAAAACCGATAATAGGGCTTGAAGTCTTTTTGGATGGAATTGTATCCGAGGGAGAATATTCCCTGACATTGATTGCAAAAAATAAAAGCGGATACAGAAATTTGTCAAAACTTTCTTCACTTTCATACAGCAGGTTTAATAAGAGAAGAAATAAAATAAAGTATGAAGAGCTGCTTAAACACTCACAGAATATTTATATTCTTTCAGGAGGAATATACAGTGAAATAACACAAGGAATAATAGAATACAAATATTCTGAAGCTAAAAAAGTTGCCTTGAAATTGGCTAAAGATTTCGGAGAGTATTTTTTTATAGAAATTCCGGCTGTAAAAAGACTTGAAAATGTGAGAAAAAGTCTTTCGGAGATGGTAGAAGAAACGGGGATATCGTATGTAATAACAAATGATGTGTATTATCCTCATAATGGAGATGCGATACTTCAGAAAATAATGTCTTCAATAAAAGAGGGGAATAAAATAGAAACTGTTCAGGAAAATATATTTTATGATGATCTGTATTTAAAGACATATGAACAAATAAAAGAAAGTTTTTCCAATATAGGGGAAGATTTTTTTAATAAAGGAATTGAAAATACATTTAATTTGGCTGAAAATTGCAGTATGGATTTTGAATTTGATGTGTTTAAATTTCCGAAATATGAACTTCCTTCAGGTGTCAGTGAAAATTCTTATATAAGAAAGCTTGTTTATGAAGGCATAGCTTTAAGGTATCTGAAAGAAAACATTGAAATAACAAAGGAAAAACAAGAGGATGAAATAAAAGAAAAATTGACTTCCAAAAAAATGGAATATGTTTTTCAAAGAGCTGATTATGAACTTAAAGTAATAAATAATATGGGGTATAATGGATATTTCATAATAGTATGGGACTTTATAAAATATGCTAAAGAAAACGGAGTATATGTAGGACCGGGAAGAGGTTCGGCAGCCGGAAGCCTTGTTTCCTATGCTCTTAATATAACTGAAATAGACCCTCTGAAATATAATCTGATTTTTGAAAGATTTTTAAATCCTGAAAGAATATCAATGCCCGATATTGATATAGATTTTGATCAGGAACAAAGAGAAACGGTTATAAATTATGTATTAAACAAATACGGTACACAGCATGTAGCTCATATAATAACATTCGGGACTTTAAAAGCAAGAGCGGCAATAAGAGATGTAGGACGTGTACTGAATATAAATCTTAAAAAAATTGACAAAATTGCAAAAATGATACCTTTTAATATGGATTTGGGTAAAGCACTTGAAATAGTCCGTAACCTGAAAAATATGTATGATGAAGATTCTGAAATCAGAACAGTAATCGACTATTCTTTAAAAATAGAAGGTAGAGTAAGACATGCTTCAGTACATGCAGCAGGAGTAGTAATTTCAAAAGATGTACTTGATGAGGAAATACCTACTTACTCTGATGGTAAAACTTCCGTACTTTCTACCCAGTATCAGATGAAAGAACTCGAAGACCTCGGTATACTTAAAATGGATTTTTTAGGTCTGAAAAACTTAACAATTTTAAGAAAAACTGTGGAAAATATCGAAAAAAGTCGAGGAGAAATTTTGAGGTTGGAAAATATAGACCTTGAAAATGAAAAAGCTTATAAACTTATGACTGATGCAGATACATTGGGAATATTTCAGTGTGAATCATCGGGGATAAGAAGATTGATGAAAAAAGTAAAAATAGAAAAATTTGAAGATATAATGGTTCTTCTTGCTTTATATCGTCCGGGTCCGTTACGTAGCGGAATGGTCGAAGATTTTATAGCAGCTAAAAATACAGGAGCGGAAATAAAATATCCTGATGAATCCCTGAAAGAAATACTTGAAGAAACATACGGTGTTATACTTTATCAGGAGCAGGTCATGAAAATAGCAAATGAAATGGCAAAATATTCTTTAGGAGAAGCTGATGAGCTGAGAAGGGCAATAGGAAAGAAAATACCTGAACTAATAGAGGAAAACAGGGAGAAATTTGTGCAAAAGGCTGTGGAAAACAATGTCTCCGCTAAAAATGCAAATGAAATATACAATCTTATAGATAAATTCGGAGGATACGGATTTAATAAGTCTCATTCGGCAGCTTATGCTCTCATAGTATATTGGACTGCATATTTTAAGGCAAATTATCCTGTAGAATTTTTTGCGGCTGTAATGACCACGGAAATGTACAATATAGAAAGACTGTCATTATTTATAAATGAAGCAAGGGAAAAGGGGATAAATGTATTTGTCCCTGATGTGAATTTATCTGATTATGAGTTTAAAGTCGAAAAGACCGGTGTAAGATTCGGTCTTGTTGCCATAAAAGGAATAGGGGGAAATTTTGTAAAGGAAATAATGGAAGAAAGAAAAAACAGTATTTTTACTTCTTATGAGGATTTTACTTATCGGATGAAACAGAAGGGACTTAATAAAAAACAAATGGAATCTCTTATTTTTTCAGGAAGTCTGGACAGCCTTTACGGAAATAGAAATCAAAAATATTCATCTGTTGACAGAGTAATGGAGTGGAGTCAAAAAAAATATGAGGCTGAAGAAGATTTGCAAATGATACTGTTCGGAGGTAAGAGTAAAAAAGTCGGAGATTTTAAAATGGAAGAACTTGAAGAATATCCGAAAAAAACTTTACTTAAAAATGAAAAGGAATATTTGGGAATATATGTATCGGGTCATCCGATGGATGATAAAAGAAAACAGTTTGAAATAGTGGAGCATATAAAAATTTCAGAACTGGAAAATATGAAAATAAGCAATAAAAAGGGAAAAATGTCCAAAGTAAGAATAGCGGGAATAATAAAAAATGTAAATAAAATTGTGACGAAAGCATCACGGGAACCTATGGCAAAATTTGAATTGGAAGATTTTACAGGTATGATAGAAGTTATATGTTTTCCTAAAGATTTTATAAATCTCGGTTATAAAATAATCGAAGATGAAGCTGTTATAGTAGAAGGACATTTGAATAGTGAGGAAAGTGGACATTCAATTGTCATAAATGAAATTTATGGTATTGATGAGTTAAATGAAAATAAATATTTGAATTTATACGTTTTAATTGATAGGGAAAGTGAACAAAAGGTATCTGCAATAAAAAAACTTATAATAAATAATAAAGGGAATAATCAAGTTTTTCTTGCAGTGAATACAGATGAAAATAAAAAAGAAATTATAAAACTGAATAAAAAATATAATGTTAATTTATCAAAGAAATTTTTAACTGAACTGGTGGAACTTATAGGATTAAAAAAAATAAAAGTACGTTAGATTGAAAAAATTCAATCTATATGTTAAAATTATAAAAAGATTTCATAAATAAACTCATAGGAGGAGAAATGGAACTTAGAGATATAAAGGAACTGATGAAGATATTAAAACAGGAAGAAATGGCTGAAATGAAAGTTAGATATGGGAAAATAAAGCTTGTATTGACTAATTCCGAAATATCTTCAAAAGAAACACCGCAGGAAACAAAAAGAATAGGAACATCTGAAAAAATAGAAAGTACAATCAAAGAGGAAGTTATAAAATCTCGAAATGTGGGTGAAATAATACTCGAAAGACTTGAAAAAGGAATGGAAGTTTACAAAGGTATGAAATTAGCAAAGATTAGAACAATAGGAATAGATACTGACGTTAAATCTAATGTTGACGGCATATTAAAAGAAATACTCATTTCCGATCAGTCAACAGTGGACTATGCTAAATCCTTATTTGTAATAGAAGTATTGTAATACAATAACTTGACAAAAATAATTTTACATAGTAAATAAATTTTGGGAGGAGCAATGTTTAAAAAAATATTAATAGCAAACAGAGGAGAAATAGCAGTAAGAATTATAAGAGCGGCAAGAGAACTGGACATAAAAACCGTTGCAGTATATTCCGAGGCTGATGCGGATTCATTACATGTGAAACTGGCTGATGAAGCGGTTTGCATAGGGCCTGCGAGTAGTGCCGATTCATACCTGAAAATTCCTAATATAATATCAGCTGCACAAATAACGGGAAGTGAAGCTATTCATCCGGGATATGGATTTTTAGCTGAAAATGCTTCTTTTGCGAAAATATGTGCACAGAATAATATAGTATTTATAGGTCCGAAACCTGAATTGATTAACATGATGGGAGATAAAGCAACTGCAAGGGAAACAGCTATAAAAAATAAAGTTCCTATAACAAAAGGCTCTGACGGAATAGTTCCCGATGTGGAGGAAGCTAAGAAAATAGCTGAATGGATAACTTATCCAGTTATGATAAAAGCTACCGCTGGAGGTGGAGGAAAAGGAATGAGAATTGCTCATGATGAAAAAGAATTGACAGAAAATTTTATAGCTGCACAAAATGAAGCGAAAGCTGCTTTTGGAAATCCTGATGTTTATATTGAAAAATATGTGGAAGAGCCGAGACATGTAGAAATACAGGTTATAGGAGATAAGTTTGGAAATGTGGTACATTTAGGTGAAAGAGACTGTTCCATTCAGAGAAGACACCAGAAACTTATAGAAGAAGCACCTTCAGCAGGAATTGATGCAAAAACAAGGGAAAAAATGGGGAAATTTGCGGCAAAACTGGCAAAAGGCATAGGTTATGACAGTGTAGGTACTCTTGAATTTCTTGTAGATAAAAATATGAATTTTTATTTTATGGAAATGAATACAAGAATACAGGTAGAGCATACAATAAGTGAAGAAATAACAGGAATAGATCTAATAAAAGAGCAGATCAGAGTAGCAGCAGGAAAAGTATTGAGTTTTTCTCAAAAGGATATAAAGATAGACGGTCATGCAATAGAATGCAGGATAAATGCTGAAGATTCTGAAAACGGTTTTTTACCTTCATCGGGAACTCTTGAAAAATATATTCCTTCAGGAGGAATAGGAGTAAGAGTGGATTCACATTCTTATCAGGATTATGAAATCCCTCCTTATTATGACTCAATGATTGCTAAACTTATAGTAAAAGGGAAAACAAGGGAAGAAGCCATAAAAAGAATGAAAAGAGCTTTAAAGGAATTTATAGTTGAAGGAGTAGATACTACGATACCTTTTCATTTGAAAGTTCTTGATAACAAGGAGTTTAATAAAGGAACAGTATATACGAATTTTATAGAAACACATTTTAAAGATTCATCAGGGAAATAGTTAATAATACTAAATTTATAATAAAAAATAGGAGGTAATAAAATGAACGAGTTAGGAAATATAAGTATATCATCAGATGTTGTTGCAACTATTGCAGAATCTGTAATAACAGAAATTGACGGAATATATAGTCTGGCAGGTAATGCTCCGAAAAATGAAATAACTAAGTTTTTCCAGAGTGTTTCTTCAACAGGAAATAAAGGAATTGATGTTGAAGTAGGTGAAACGGAGTGTACCCTTGACTTGTATATCATTGCAAAACTGGGATATCAGCTTCCGGCACTGGCAGGAGAAATACAGACAAAAGTAGTTAAAGCCATAACTGAAATGACAGGTTTGAAAGTACAGGAAGTTAATGTCTATATACAAAAAGTGGTAAAAGATACTCATGAGAATCTTACCGAAATACCGGAACCTGTGGAAATAGCGGAAGAAAATAATTAAGAGAAGGAGTGATTTATGATAACAATATTAGGCTTTTTAGCAAAACTGTCAGTAATAGCGGGAATTTTGGGGGCAGCTTTTGCAAGTGTATCTGATCTTATAATGAAAACGGATTATTTGGCTAAATTTGATAATATGGTAGATTTGGGAAGTGTAAGAGTGAAAGTAATATTCGGATTACTTTCAATATTGTATTTACTTATATTTTTACTGTCATACATTAATAAAGTTACAAAATATTCTCAAAATAGAAAAGTTAAAACAAAAACCGGAGAAATAGAAGTTACTATAAAAACAATAAATGAAGTAGCAAAGGATTTTCTGAGTTCTCAGGAAATTATTAAAAATTCAAAAGTAAAATCTCATCCTAAAGGTAGGGCTGTAGTTATAGAAGCTGTTGTAGATACTTATAATGTAGATAACTTAAATGATAAACTTTTAAAAATACAGGAAAAACTTTCCGAGTATGTGTTTAATTCTACAGGAATTTCAGTCAAAAAAAGTAAAGTTAAGCTGAAAAAAGTTTTAGGGGAAACAATTGTAGAAAAGAAAATAATAGAAGCACCTCAAGAAAGTAATGTGGAAATTGTAATGAATACGGAAGAAAAAATGAGTGAAACGGTTGTTCCGGAAACTGTCAATGAAGAAAAAATTGATTAATATAAGTTCGGTTTAGAAAGGGTAATTTAATGACACGTAGAGAAATTAGAGAAGAAATATTCAAACTTCTTTTTGAAAAAGAACTTATTGACAATAATATCAATAAAAGAATTAACGAAGTAATAGAAGAAAATAAAATAAAAAAAGAGGAACATATTGAATTTTTAAAATCTTATGTTATTGAAATAATAGAAAATGAAAATTTTTTAATAGAAAAAATAAAAAATATACTGGATGGTTGGACTTATGAAAGATTGGGAGTTCTGGAAAAAGTTTTGCTGAAAATATCCTTTTATGAAATTCTTATAAAAAAAATAGGGTATGAAATAGCAATAAATGAAGCTTTGGAAATTGCCAAAAAATACTCTTATGATGATACAAAGGAATTTTTAAACGGTATACTTGCAAAGTTGGTTATGGAAAATTTTATATAAGAATATGAAAAATAGAAAAGTGTAAATGAACTAGTTTATGGGGTGATTTTTTAACAGTATCGGTTTGAAAAATTATTATTGTAAATAGCAATCATAAAAACAAAATATGGAATAACAGTTGGTAAAGGAGTTTTTCGTATATATCTTTCAGTGAATAGAATATATTGAAAAGCTTCTTTGATTTATTTAGCAATAATTTAAAAATAAGGAGAAGAAATGGGAAATTTTGGAGATAATGAAAGAGATGAAATAATTTATAGAAGTTACATCGAAGAAATATTGAAACCTGAAAAAATAAATATAAAAGAATTTGAAAAAAATATAGAATTTATAAATGATAATAATATATCAAAAAGAAATTCATTGAAACCTAATTTAAGAAATAACATTTTCATGGGAAAACATAGAGATACAGGGGAGTTTTATTATTATTTCAAATCTTCGGAAAATTTTGTGACAAGATTTATATTGAGTGAAGAAGCTTTTAAAATATTCAATGGCAATAATGAAAATGATATTGTAGAAAGTAAAAGACTGAAAATAACATCAACTTTGATATTGATTTATTATAAAGAAATGATAGGATATTATCAGGAAAAAGCGGCGGAATTGAAAATAGAAGAAATGTATGAAGGATTTGAAGAAGAAAGGCTGAAAGAAGTAGAGAAAATAATAAAGGAAATAATGATATTTTTTGCTAAAGTATATTATAGACATCCTATATATGAAGAAAGAGAAACTTCAAAGTATTTAGAATATTTAATGGAAAAATATAATATCACGGATCAAATAAATGAACTGGAAAAAACTTTAAATTTTATTAGAGAAATAGGTATTTATCAATTAAAGAGAAAAGAAGAAAAGGAAAAAGAAAGAGAAGAAAAAACAAGGGAAAAGTGGAACATAATATTTGCAGTAATAGGAACCGTTATAGCATTGGGAGAAATATTTTTAGCAGTTACGGAGTTGTTTTTAAAATAAATAATAATTTTATAACAGTGCTAATTTAAAATAAAAAACTGTTCTATAAGTAAAAAAGATGTCCGGTTATACAATATTTCTTAAAATATCAGAATTTTTTTTGATTTTTAAAATATATTGATTTATAGTGGAATAAAAATCGTTTTTTTACTTACGGAACAGTTATTATTATATTTTATCAAATTTTATTGTAAAAATTTAATCACATTCTTGATAAATTCATCAGGATTATCCATATTTACTCCATGAGAAGAATTTTCGACTATTACAGCTTTTGTGTTTGGTCGTTTTTGTTCCATTTCAAAAATTTCATCATCTGATACAACCCAAGATTGGCGACCGTGTATTAAAAGTATCGGACAGCTACTTTTCAAAAAAATATCCCAGTAATTGCCGTTTAATGTGTTTTCAGGTTTCCATATATTATTTTTATCAAAACGAAATTTCCAGCCTTTTTCATCTTCTGTTGCACTTTCAAGAAAGTAAGCGGGTTCCGTTATACCTAAATTTTTTAAACCGGTTTCAAGATTTCTCAAACTAATTTCATAATCAGGTATTTCTTTGGTAAATGAAATATCTTCATTTATGAAAACTCCTATATCTTCAGAAATAATTTTGGTAATCTTCGGATATAGTGCAGCAGCATGATATGCGACTAATCCTCCTAAAGAATGTCCTATAACTGTAATCTTTTCAGATTTTATAATATTACTCAAAAATACCGAAAAATCATTTAAAAAATCGGAAATTTTATAATTTCCATATTTTGAATGTTGACTGAAACCGTGTCCCCGAAAATCTAAACTAAATACATGATAATCTTTAAAATTTAGGATATTTGAATAATACCTTGCATTTCCAAATTGTCCATGAAGACAGATAATAACAGGCTTTCCTGATAATCCGTTTTCAAGATAAGACAGTTTTAAATTATTTGAAATAAAATATTTTCTTTTCATTGTTTTTTTGTCCTTTCATGTTTAGAGTATAATAAAGTATAGTGTAAAAAAGTGTCAGACTATGAAACTTTTGTCTGATATAATTTAAAGGCAGAAAAAGTATCAAAATAGGAGGAAAAATGAATAAATCCGAGAGGATAAATGACATGATAATGTATTTTAATAAAATAAGTTATTTTAATTTACAAGATATAATAAGAAGATATAATATTTCAAGAAGTACAGCATTAAGAGATATAGAGACTGTCGAAAGAATCGGAGTGCCTATTTATTCTGAAAAAGGGAAAAACGGAGGATACAGAATTTTAAGTAAAAGGCTTCTTGCACCTGTCATATTTACTATAGATGAAATACATGCTCTTTACTTCTGTATGTTGACACTTAGAGGTTATGAAACAACACCGTTTGATTTGAATATAGATAAACTGGAGGAAAAATTCCGTAGTTGTCTGCCGGATGAGAGGCTAAAAAAAATTGAAATTATGAAAAAAGTATTGCAATTTGAGATTTATAAACATAAGAATAGCAGTCCTTTACTGAAAAAAATATTGGAAGCAATAATAGAAAATAAAATTTGCAACATAGAATATAATAAAAAAGGAAATTTAAAAAATTATAAAGTTCAATTTTTTAGAATATGTGCTAGTTATGCACAGTGGTATGCTGAAGGAATTAACTGTAAAAATGGGAAAATAAGAATTTTTCGATGTGATAAAATTATATTTGTGGATAAAATAGAAGAATGTTCAAAATACAGGATAACAGATATTCTTAAAAAAGTTCCTGA
Organism: Leptotrichia sp. OH3620_COT-345; assembly: GCF_003932895.1. Lineage (NCBI taxonomy): Bacteria > Fusobacteriati > Fusobacteriota > Fusobacteriia > Fusobacteriales > Leptotrichiaceae > Leptotrichia > Leptotrichia sp. OH3620_COT-345. The sequence goes on from NZ_RQYW01000017.1 coordinate 20,009, forward strand.
AATATATAGAAATGAAAAATCAGTTGATTTTGAAATTAAAATTTCAGAAAAAGCATTGGATATATTTTACAAAGAAAATTATCCTTCCATGAGATTAGTTACCGACAACGGGGAAAATATAATAAAGGGTTTTTATAATGAAAATGAAGAAAAATTTATAGCGGATTATTTTTTAAAATATGGAGAAAATATAATTTCCATAGAGCCTCAAGAGCTAAAGGAATTTATTAGGAACGAAATCAAAAAACTTGCTGTTCATTTTAATAATTTGTAAAAAGAAGATGAGACGGCTTTATAAATAGAAAATATTTCATAAAAAAATATAAACCGCTATTTTATTGATTTGATTTTATTAAAATAACGGTTTATATAAAATTTTGTAATTTAAGTATTTTTCTAATATTATGAATAATTTTAAAATGTATTATTATGATTTTGTCTTATATGGGCAGGAAATTAAATGGTCGTCAATTATACCGATTGCTTGTAGAAAAGAATAAATAATTGTAGAGCCGACAAATTTAAACCCCTGTTTTTTAAGTTCTTTGCTGATTTTGTGGGAAAGTTCCGTAGTAGCAGGAACTTGTGACAGATTTTCCCATTTATTTATAATTTGTTTGTTATTTGTAAAACTCCATATATAATCTGAAAAAGAGCCATATTCCTTTCTTATTTTAATAAATGCTTGAGCATTTGTCACAGCAGAATTGATTTTGAGTTTATTTCTTATAATCCCTTCGTTTTTCATCAGTTCATCAAGTTTGATTTGGTTATATTTTGAAATTTTCTTATAATTGAAATTATCAAAAGCTTTTCTGAAATTTTCTCTTTTCTTTAAAATAGTATTCCAGCTAAGTCCTGCTTGAAAGCCCTCAAGTATAAGCATTTCAAACATATAGTTATCATCACGGGAAGGGACGCCCCACTCAGTATCATGATAATGAATGTCTTCTTCTTCTTTTGCCCATGGGCAACGATTATTTTCTTTCATATTTTCTCCTATAAAATGCTAATTTTGTGAATATCCTGATTTTCTAAAGTAAGAGTGATCTCAGAAAGAGGTATTTCAAAAAGTATTAAAGAATCTCCTACTTTTTCAATAATATATTCTAAATAGGGAATTTTATTTATAAATTTATCCTTTAAGTCGTATACGGATTTGTCACTTTTTTTTATTTTTCCTTTCCCTCTTACATATTTACTCGAAGTCTTAGGAATAGTCGTAAATGCAACATTGTCATTATTGGAAAATTCTCCTATTTTTTTATGATTTTTAAGTGACGACATAAATAAGATTTTGGTTTCTTCATCATAGTAAAAACATGTAATTCTTACATTGGGGATATTGTTTACTGATGTTGCCAGTGCTATTTCAGTCTGTTCTTTCATTATATTTTTAAATTCTTCCTGTAGTCTGTCCATAATTTTTCCGCCTTTCTTTTTTTATTTATTTATATTATACTATTTAAAGGTGACAATTATTGACACTATTAATTGTAAAATTTTGAAAAAAGGAGAATAGGAGAGTATATGAATAAATCTGAAAGAATAAATGATATGATGATATATCTCAATAAAAAAACTTATTTTAATTTGAAAGATATAACTGAAAAATATGGGATTTCCAAAAGGACAGCATTAAGGGATATTCAATCTCTGGAAAGAATCGGGATGGCTATATACTCTGAATTGGGAAGAAATGGAAAATACAGGCTTCTGAATAATAAAATTTTATCTCCAATTATGTTTACTGTAGATGAGATACATTCTTTATATTTTGCGATACTTACACTGGAAACTTATGATATGTGTCCATTTAATATTGATATTGAAAAACTGAAAAGTAAATTTCAGACATGTCTTTCAGAAAAACAGATGGAAAAAGTGACAATGATAGAAAAAATATTACGGATTGAAATGAAAAAGTATATGAAAAACAGTTCGATATTAAAAGAAATATTGGAAGCAATTATTGAAAATAAAGTGTGTGAAATATCATACAAAGGAAAAATAGTACAGGAAGAAAAAAAAGTACAATTTTTAAGAGTATTTGCAGTTTGTGGAAAATGGAAAGTTGAAATAATCGATTATAAAACCCGAAAAAAAGATATTCTGGAGTGTGAAAAAATTTTATTTATAGAAAAAATAGAATTAGAAACTTTAAAAAATTTTGAATAAAATTAGTAAATTATTAAAAAATAAATATATTGCAAAAATTTTGTAAAAATGTTAAATTATTAAAAAAAGATTAATAAAAATAAAAGGGGGAAATGTGGCTATAAGTGTGTTAAGTTGTAGTTATTTAGGAGTTGAATCATATATTGTGGAAGTGGAGGCTGATGTATCTAACGGACTTCCGGTTTTCAATATTGTCGGAATGGGAGATCAGGCAATTAAAGAAAGTAAGGAAAGGATAAGGAACTGTTTCAAAAATATGAAACTGGAATTCCCTATAAAAAGAGTTCTTGTAAATCTTTCTCCTGCAGATGTTCGTAAGAAAGGAAGTCATTTCGATTTGCCGATATTTTTAGGAATACTTGCAAATATCGGAAAAATTAATAATATGGAAAAATTTAAAGATTATCTTATATTGGGAGAAATATCTTTAAATGGAGATATAAAACCGATAAAAGGGGCCATAAATGCTGCAATATTGGCTAAGGAAAGAAAAATAAAGGGGGTTATAGTACCTCTGGAAAATTACAATGAAGCAAAACTTATTTCAGGTGTAAAAGTAGTTCCTGTAACTAAAATAAAGGAAGCTGCCGATTTCTTAAATGAAGAAATATTTTATGAGAAACTTCGAGAAAATGCTGAAAAATACTGTAAGGTAGATATTGGAGAAACATCTGTGGAAATCTCGGATTTTTCTGATGTAAAAGGTCAGATTTTGGCTAAAAGGGCACTGGAAATTGCAGCGGCAGGAGGGCATAATATATTTTTAATGGGAGATCCCGGTTCGGGTAAGTCAATGTTGGCCAAAAGATTTATTACGATATTGCCAGAGATGACAGAGAGTGAAATAATAGAAACGACTAAAATTTACAGTATATCGGGAATGCTTTCGGATGTGGAACCGATAATAAAAAGGAGACCTTTCAGAGCACCACATCATTCAGCTACTCAAACGGCATTAATAGGTGGAGCTTTAAGAGCAGGGGAAATAACATTGGCTTTAAACGGTGTGTTTTTTATGGACGAACTGGGGGAATTCAGCACAAAGACATTGGAAGCATTAAGGCAACCTTTGGAAGATGGAAATGTCACTGTTTCAAGGGCTAATCTTATAATTACATATCCTGTGAATAATATAGTTATAGCAGCTTCTAATCCGACGCCCGGGGGTTTTTTTGCTGATGATCCCCGTTGTAAGGACAGTTTGAGAGATATAAAAAATTATCAGAAAAAGTTTTCAGGACCTCTACTGGATAGAATGGATATTTACGTTGAAATGAGAAGACTGAACAAAGACGAAATATTTAGTGAGGAGTTATCTGAAACATCGGAAAAAATAAGAAGAAGAGTTATAAGTGCAAGAGAAATACAGAAAAAAAGGTTTAATTCCGATTTTCTTAACTCCAAAATGAGCGGAAAACAGATTTTAAAATATTGTAAAATAAATAAAGAAACAAAACAGATATTTGAAAAAGCTGTGGAAGAACTGAATTTATCCATGAGAATGTATGATAAAGTACTAAAAGTATCAAGAACAATAGCAGATCTGGACGGCTCTCAAAATATAGAGATTGAACATTTATTGGAAGCATTGAATTACAGAAAAAAGTATTAAGTAAGATATTGTTCATTATATTTATAAAAGTAGAATTATATATTTTCAAACAGTTATTTATGTAATTAAAATAAATTTATATTTTTTGCACTAAAATTTAAATGTCAGGAATAAAAAAAGCGAAAATATGTTGAAAAACTTAAATAGTAATAATATGAAATGAGGATAAAAAACCTTTTTCGAAAGTTAATTTTTTCTTTTTAATTAAGATATAATTTAATTAAAGTAATAAAGAAATATAGACGGATTATATGAAAATATTCTAATAATATTGACATCTGTAAGTTGTAGCTGGTTTGATATGAAAGCGTGAGAATAAGTTCAGAAAGAAAATAAAGAAAGAGGGCGTACTTGTGTTTATACTTGAAGCGATCATACAGTATGCGGTTACACAAGATAGGGAAGTTTTAATAATGAGAAATTACTGTTTGAACGGTACGAGTTTGTGATTTTTTAGCGAATAAAGTATTTTTGAGAGAGAAATAATTTGAGTTGGATAGTTTTTTGGTACAACTTTTTTTACAAAAAAGATTGGAAAAATATTTCATTTTTGTCAAAATTTGGAACATTTTATTAATTTACAGTGTGAGATCGATTATTTTTAAATATAAAATAATGCCCGATTGTATATATCTTTAAAAATATAAAATTGAAGAGAATTCTTAAAAATGGTATAATATCAAAATCTTAAACAGAACAGAGAGAGGAGAGCAATTACATAACCAGTAATTGCAGAACAATGAGTTTATTATCTGATATAGCGGTACCGGTAGCAAAGCTTGTAAATGCAAAAAGAGGAAATGAAAGAGCAATGGAAAATCCCAGAAGAGACACGGATTTTTTCAATAAGAATAATTTTGATAAAAGTTTTCAGACAGAGGAATATTTTATTGATGAATTTCAAGTTCTTACGGTAAAGTGTAAAGAATCTTTGAACCGTCATGTTATTTTTCTTCATGGAGGAGGGTATGTCCTGAGAGCGGTAAGAAGTCATAAAAATATTGTTGAAAGAATGGTGAAAAAATATAATCTGAAAGTTACCTTTATTGATTATCCCTTAGCTCCTGAATATACTGCGGAAAAAGCTCATGACATAATGATGAAGGCTTATAAATTGGTTACCGCAGAAAATAAAGATGATGAATTTTATTTTTTTGGGGACTCCGCCGGGGGAGGACTGGCATTGGCTTTTTTACAGGAAATGAGAGATAAAAAAGTTTTGCCTTTTCCCGAAAAAACGGTACTTATGTCGCCTTGGTTAGATATAACTATGACAAATAGTGAAATTAAAGATTTTGAAGATAAAGATCTGTTATTACCGGTTGAAGGATTAATAAAAGCGGGAAAAAAGTATGCAGGAAATATAGATTTAAAATCAAATCTTGTATCACCTATTTATGGGAATATGGATAATCTCGGTAAAATAATGCTTCTTTTCGGAACAAATGAAGTATTGTATCCCGATTGTATGAAATTTAGTGATATGATTGATACTGCAGTAGGAACGACAATAGAACTTTATATTGGAGAAAATTTATGTCATGACTGGATTCTTGCTCCTTTAAAAGAAACTGAAGAAGCTCTTGACTCAATAGGGAAATTTTATCTTGAATAACGAAGAGAAACAAATAATGTAAGGAGGAAATAATTTGACTAAAAAAAACAGACTTGAAAAAAGACTCAATAAAGAGCTTCATAATGAAATATTGGAGATATATATAAAAATTAAGAAAGATATAGATAAAGCTATAAAAGGATATAAAAAATCGTGGGGAAAAAATGAAAAAGAAATATTTGCCGAAGTGGCTTTTTGTATACTGACTCCCCAATCAAAAGCAAAGAATGCATGGCAGGCTATTATTACATTAGTAAATAACGGGTTGCTTTTTAATGGAAAAGCCGAAGAAATAGCAGAGTATCTTAATATTGTAAGATTTAAAAATAATAAGTCGAGATACCTTGTGGAGTTGAGAGAATTGATGACTGAAAATGGAAAGTTACAACCAAAAAAAATTCTTTCTGAAAAAGGAGATACTTTTGAGAAAAGAAAGTGGATATTTAAAAATATAAAAGGAATGGGCATGAAAGAGGCTAACCATGTTCTTAGAAACTTAGGATTTGGGAAGGAAATTGCCATACTTGATAGGCATATATTAAGAAATCTTGTGGAACTTAATATAATTGATGAAGTTCCGAAGTCCATTACCGAAAAAAAATATTATGAAATAGAAGAAAAAATGAGAGAATATTCTGAATACTCAGGGATAAGAATGGATGAACTTGATTTAGTTCTGTGGTATAAAGAAGCGGGAGAAGTATTTAAATAGAGATAAAAACATTTATCAGAATTTAATTCTAACTTTAGTTACATTATCCGGAAATTTAAATTAATATAATATTTAAGAAGCTGACGGATTTATAAATTACAATCAATTTAAATATGTAAAGATGAAGTATGAGAATTAAATAATTTAGAGATAATAAAAGGGGGAAAGTCTTTTTGATAACAAAAAGTCAGGAAAAATTAGATAAGGATAAATAAATTATAGGAATAGAAAACAGTCAGATATAAAATAAATATAATTATAAATCGGATATTAGATGGTTGAAAAAATAAATAAAAAGTTAGATAAGAGCAGATAAAAAAGAGGAAGTGAAAAGTAAGTATAATTAAAGATAGGATATTGAAAAAAAATTTAATAAGATGTATAATAAAAGAAATGTATTTCTAAATGTGAAAACATTTGCGTATACATATTAAAAATGTTATAATATGTATAGATAAAATTCAAATTTATATTAGGAGGAAATATATATGAGCAAAGTAGTACATTATGCAGGAGAAGATTTTGAAAATGAGACATTAGTGGCAAACGGAATTACATTGGTAGATTTTTTTGCAACATGGTGCGGACCGTGCCAAATGCTGGGGCCTGTACTGGATGAATTGTCAAATAGTGCTGACTATAAAATTGTAAAAGTAGATGTGGATCAGGCAAGTGAGCTTGCTGCCCAATTCAGAGTAAGAAGTGTTCCTACAATGGTTGTATTTAAAGACGGAAAACCTGTAGAAACTCTTGTAGGATTTTTGACACAGGATGAAATTGATAAAAAAGTTCAGGCACATAAGTAAAAATTTAAAAAAGACCTGTTTTAATCTTTAATATTAAGATTAAAACAGGTCTTTCTTTTATTAATGTATTTTAAAAAAAATTCTTTGAAAAACTGGTTATTTTATGTAAATTATGCTAAAATATTTAATAGTCTAAAAAATAAAACTGAAAAATAACATTGAAGACATTTATATGGAGGATTGTTTTGGATATAATAAAGAATGTTGGAGAAGAATTAAATTTAAAGACTTCTCAGATAGAAAATACGATGAATTTGTTTGATGAGGGGGGAACGGTTCCTTTTATTGCACGTTATAGAAAAGAAGTTACAGGAAACCTTGATGAAGAACAAATAAGAGAAGTAATTGAAAAAATTACATATTACAGAAACCTTGAAAAAAGGAAAGAAGAAGTAATAAGATTAATAGAAGAACAGGGGAAATTGACTGAAGAATTGAAAATAAGTATAGTCAATGCTGTCAAGTTACAGGAGGTAGAAGATTTGTACCTTCCTTACAAGAAAAAGAAAAAAACAAAAGCAGATATAGCAAAAGAAAAAGGACTTGAACCATTGTCAATATTTGCATTGCTTCCAAATACCACTATGGATTCTCTGAAAATTGAAGCTGAAAAATATATTACAGAAGAAGTTTTGAGTGTGGAAGATGCCATAGAAGGAGTTCATCTTATTATTGCACAGAATATATCTGAAGATGCTAAAATCAGGGAATTTTTAAGAGAAAGGATCGCAAAATTCGGTATTCTCATTTCAAAAGTAATTGAAAAAAATAAAGCTGAAGATGTAAAAGGAGTATATCAGGATTATTATGAGTATTCCGAATCTATTGAAAAATCAGCTTCAAACAGAGTTCTTGCATTGAATAGGGGAGAAAAGGAAAAAATCTTAAAAGTTGATATAGAAGTAGATGAAAAAACGGAAGAATTTATAATAAATTTCATATTAAAATCACTCGGAAATAAAAACCTTACAGATTTTTATAAAGAAATAATAAAAGATTCTTTGGATAGACTGGCATATCCTTCTATTAAAAATGAAGTGAGAAATATATATACTGAAAAAGCCGAAGAAGAGGCAATAAATATTTTTTCCGAAAATCTGGAAAAACTGTTGTTACAACCGCCACTATCAAAAAAGACACTTATGGGCTTGGATCCCGGATACAGAACCGGCTGTAAAATGGTTATAATTAACAGAGACGGGTTTTATGAAACAAATGATGTACTTTATTTAGTAGAAGAAATGCACAATCAGAAACAACTTGAAGAAGCTAAAAAGAAAATACTAAATTATATAGATAAATATGATGTCGATATAATTGCTATCGGAAATGGAACGGCTTCAAGAGAAACGGAAAGTTTTGTAGCCAAAATAATAAAAGAAGCCAAGAAACAGGTTTCCTATTTGATAGTCAATGAAGCGGGAGCTTCAGTTTATTCCGCTTCAAAACTTGCCATAGAAGAGTTTCCTGATTTGGATGTTACTGCAAGGGGAGCAATCTCCATAGCCAGAAGAATACAGGATCCTATGGCAGAGCTTGTAAAAATTGATCCTAAATCTATAGGTGTAGGAATGTATCAGCATGATGTGAATCAGAAAAAACTTAATGAAATGCTGGAACAGACAATAGAACATGTAGTAAACAATGTCGGAGTAAATATAAATACGGCTTCATGGGCTTTATTAAGTTTTGTTTCAGGAATTAAGAAAAATGTGGCAAAAAACCTTGTCGATTACAGGCATGAAAATGGGGATTTTAAGGACAGAAAAGAACTTAAAAAAGTAAAAGGTCTGGGAGATAAAGCATTTGAACAAATGGCAGGATTTGTTGTAGTTCCTGATAGTGATAACCCTCTGGACAATACTATAATTCATCCTGAATCCTATCATATTGCTGAAATGATATTAAAAGAGGCAGGTTGTAAGGTTTCCGATTTAAAAGAAAATCTGAATGATGTAAGACAGAAACTTCAGAAAGTCGATTTGGGAAAAATTATAAAAGAAAATGATTTCGGACCTCAAACGGCAAAAGATGTATATGAAGCATTACTGAAAGACAGAAGAGATCCTAGAGATGAGTTTGAAAAACCGTTATTGAGATCGGATATACTTAATATGGATGATCTTTCTGAAGGTATGATACTTGAAGGAACGGTTAGAAATGTTGCGAAATTTGGGGTTTTCGTAGATATAGGACTTAAGAATGATGCGTTAATACATATATCCCAGATATCGGATAAATTCATTTCAGATGCTACAAAAGTACTGTCTGTGGGGCAGATAATAAAAGTTAAGATTTTGTCTCTGGATAAAGAAAGAGGTAGAGTAAGTCTGACAAAAAAAGGGGTATAAAAGTAAAAGGAGATTATATAGTGAAATACAGTAATATTATATTTATTAAAAACTGTAATATATAAAAAAGAAAGAAGGAAAAAAAGATGAGTTTGTTTTTTATGGGATTAGTACCGATCATATTATTTTTAGTTATGTTGGCATTACTAAAATGTTCACCTATGTTAAGTGCATACACAAGTTTAGGAATAGCAATACTTTTGAATTTTATTGTTAAAGAATGGAGAATGCCGGTAACTGGAGTAATAGGTTCCATTATAGAGGGATTTGCTGTAGCATGGATGCCAATAGGATTGGTAGTAATAGCTGCCATATTTGCATATGAATTATCAGTCAAAACAGGAGAAATCAATGTTATAAAAAAAATGCTCGGGAATATAACAACTGATAAGAGAGCTCAAGCTCTTATACTTGCATGGGGATTCGGAGGATTTATAGAAGGAGTTGCAGGATATGGAACAGCTGTGGCAATTCCTGCTGCAATAATGGTATCATTAGGTTTTAATCCTCTAAATGCAGCAATTATATGTCTGATAGCTAACACTACACCTACTGCATTTGGAACTGTGGGGTTACCTGTTACTACAATGAGTAGTTTGTTAGGTTTAAGTCCCAATGAAATAAGCTTTTTTGTTTCGCTTCTTTTATGGCCGATAATGTTTGTTATTCCTTTTATACTTGTGAAAATGGCTAATAATGAGAGAAAAGAGGGAAGTAAAGCTTTCGGAGACGGTATAATACCTGTTATTGTAGCTTCAATAATCGGATATTCCATGCAGCCGCTAATAGCAAAGACAACCGGTGCTGAATTGCCAACAATTTTGTCAAGTTTACTTGCAATGGTATTGATGATAGGAGCGGTAAAAATATTTATCAAGGAAAAAAAGAATACCGAAAAGCATCCGGTAACATTAAAAGAAGGCGTTCTGGCATGGTTGCCGTATATTTTGATGGTTGTTTTAATTGTAGGGACAAGCCCTGTAGTTCATACTGTACATGAATTGCTGGAACATACAAATTCGGTGTTTAATTTTACATTTGGAAATTCTTCGGCATTTAGAGACATTAACGGAGAAATTGCGAAGGCAAATGTTACATTTAAATGGTTATTGGCACCTGGAATTCCTATTATTGCGGCAACTATAATAGCAGGATTTTTTCAAAAAGCTAAAGTCAAAGATATGATTTCGGTATTTAAAGATACGGTGAAGCATAAATTTTCGTCAATTGCAGTTATAATGGGGATAGTAGCATTGTCAGTAGTTATGAAGCATAGTGGAATGATAAATAGTATAGCTGATGGATTTGTACAAATTATGGGGAAAAATTTTCCTTTAATTTCTCCTTTTCTCGGAACAATAGGGACATTTGTTACAGGAAGTGATTTGTCATCAAATCTTTTATTCGGAAATTTGCAATATAATGTAGCCGAAGGTTTGAAAGCAGGACATCAGCCGTTAAAAGAACTGTTTATAGCCTCAAATACTGCAGGAGCGACAGGAGGAAAAATGATTTCTCCACAGAATATAGCTATTGCCGCTTCAACAGTTGGACTTATGGGTAAAGAGGGAGATATGTTAAGAACGACTTTAAAATATTCTTTAATTTATGCCATAGTATTAGGATTGATTGTATTTGTAGGAAGTGTTATTGTGTAGGTTTTTGGAATAATTTAAAATAATTATATGAGAATATTTAAAAAGTTTTTGATTCGCAAACTTTAAATGTTTTAAAATATTTATTCAGGATTTTTATAAAAAATTGAATATTCAAGAAAAAGTAATATACATAAAAAAATTATGAAATATAGAATATAACGGAAAATTTAAGGGAAATCAATCCCTTTAATAAAATATAAGAAATTGGAGGAAAAATGTCGGAAGAAAAAAATGTTGAAAAAGTTGATTATGCAGGAACACTGAATTTACCTAAAACAAGTTTTAAAATGAAGGCAAATCTTGCACAAAAGGAACCGTTGACATTAAGAGATTGGAAAAAAGGAAAAATTTATGAAAAATCATTGAGAGGGGAAAGCGGGTTTTTTGTGCTTCATGACGGTCCTCCTTATGCAAATGGAAATGTACATATAGGTCATGCTTTAAACAAAGTTTTGAAAGATATAATATTGAAATATAAAAGGTTAAGAGGTTATAATGCTCCTTATATTCCGGGATGGGATACACATGGGTTACCTATAGAATGGAAAATAATGGAAGAATACGGAGAAAAAGCAAGAAATATGACTCCTCTTCAAATACGTCAGGAGTGTAAAAAGTATGCACTGAAATGGGTAGAAAAGCAAAAAGATGAATTTATAAGATTGGGAATTTTAGGAAATTGGGAAAATCCTTATATTACTTTAAAACCTGAATATGAGGCGGAGCAGCTGAAAGTTTTCAAGGAAATTTATGAAAACGGATATGTCTATAAAGGTCTTAAACCTGTATATTGGTCACCTACCACTGAAACTGCATTGGCGGAAGCTGAAATTGAATATAAGGATGTGGTTTCTCCTTCAATTTATGTGAAAATGGAAGGTTCAAAAGATTTGACGGATAAACTCGGATTAGATGAAGTAAGTATTATAATATGGACAACTACTCCGTGGACATTGCCTGCAAATTTAGGAATAGCATTAAATAAAGATTTTGATTATGGAGTGTATAAAACTGAAAAAGGAAATCTGATATTAGCTAAAGAACTTGCAGAAAAAGCTTTTGAAGCTATGAAACTGAATTATGAACTTATAAAGGAATTTAAAGGAAGTGAGCTAGAGAAAACTCATTACAAACATCCGTTTTTAGACAGAGAAGGTCTTGTAATATTGGGAGAGCATGTAACTCTTGAAGCGGGAACAGGGGCGGTACATACTGCACCGGGACACGGAGTGGAAGATTATGCGGTCGGACAGATATATGGAATAGGGGTTCTATCTCCTGTGGATAATCAGGGACATATGACTAAAGAAGCAGGAAAATACGAAGGTTTATTTTATAAAAAAGCAAATAAAGTTATAGTTGAAGATATGGAAAATTCAGGTCATTTAATGGCTTATAGTGAGTTTTCCCACTCATATCCTCATGATTGGAGAAGTAAAAAACCTGTCATTTTCAGAGCTACAGAACAGTGGTTTATAAGTGTTGATGAAAGTGATGTAAGGGAAAAGTCTCTTAAAGCACTTGAAAATGTCGAATTTGTACCTGAATGGGGAAAAAACAGGATTAATGCAATGTTAGAAACCCGACCTGATTGGACTATTTCAAGACAAAGAGTTTGGGGAGTACCGATACCTTTATTTTATAATGCGGATACTGGTGAAGTCATATATGAACCTGAAATAATGGATAGAGTAATTGAAACGGTGAAAAAAGAGGGAACGGACATATGGTGGAAGTATGAAGCTGAAGAAATTATAGGTGAAGATCTACTCGAAAAATATAATTTGAAAGATATAAAGCTGAGAAAAGAAAAAAGTATAATGGATGTATGGTTTGATTCGGGAGTTTCTCATAGAGGAGTATTGATTCCGAGAAATTTACCTAGACCTGCAGATTTATATCTTGAAGGAAGCGATCAGCATAGGGGATGGTTTCAGTCATCTTTACTTACATCAATAGCAAGTACGAAAGATGCTCCGTATAAGAGAGTTCTTACACACGGTTTCGTAATGGATGGACAGGGAAGAAAAATGTCGAAATCATTAGGGAATACAATTGTACCTAAAGATATAATTGAAAAATACGGAGCGGATATATTGAGACTTTGGGTTTCTTCAGTAGATTACAGAGAAGATGTGAGAATTTCCGAAAATATATTGCAGCAAATGTCTGATGCCTACAGAAGAATAAGAAATACTGCAAGATTTTTAATGGGAAATCTTAATGATTTTGACTATGTGAACAAGAAAGTAAATTATGAAGATATGTATGAAATAGATAAATGGGCAATGCATAAATTGGAGGAACTGAAAGAAAAAACGACTGAGTATTATGACAAATATGAATTTTACAGTTTATTTCAGGAAATCACTTATTTTTGTTCAATAGATATGTCTTCTTTCTATTTGGATATAGTAAAAGACAGATTATACTGTGAAGAAAAAGATTCGCTTGAAAGAAGAAGTGCACAAACTGTACTGACTGAAGTTTTGAAAGTTCTTGTAAGGGTTATTTCACCTGTTCTTTCGTTTACTGCAGATGAAATATGGGAAAGAATACCTGAAACAATTAAAGAAGAGGAAAGTGTCCATTTATCGGGTTGGATAGAATTAGAGCCGGAATATAAGAATGATGAGTTGGCAAAAAAATGGAGTAAAATTCAAAATTTAAGAAAAGAAGTAAACAAAAAGCTTGAAGCTGCGAGGCAGGAAGGACTTATAGGACATTCTCTTGATGCAAGGGTTCTATTAAAAGTTGATAGCGATGAATATTTATTTCTGAAAAATTATACTGAAGATGAAATATCAGATTTATTTATTGTTTCACAGACGAAATTTGTAGCGGATGAGCTTGAAAACAGTGAGATTTCAGGAATTTTCATAGAAGTAATAAAAGCTTTAGGAAAGAAATGTGAAAGATGTTGGAAATATCATGAAGAAGTAGGGAATGATCCGGAATATCCTGATGTATGTCCAAGATGTGCAAAAGTTTTAAAAGCATAAGTTGTTTTGTAAAAAATCTGATTGATATTCCTGTATTTACGAAAATTTTTAATAAAATAGGAATACTAATAAAATAAAGTGTTTTTAAAACATTTTACTTAGAATGTTTTTTAATTGAAATTTTCAATATAAGAAATCAAGTCAGATGATAGATTTAATATAAGGAAGGAAATATGTTGTACATATTAATAATATTAGTACTTACATCTATAGATCAGTTTACTAAATATGAAATGGTTAGAATGTCAGATAGCAGCATCGGTTATTCAATACCTGTGATAAAGGATTTTTTCCATTTTACTTATGTAGAAAATCATGGGGGAATATTTGGTTTATTTCAAGGAAAAATAAATGTTTTTACAGTAATAAGCATATTATTAATAATTTATATAGTTTTTTCAGAATTTAAAAATTTTAAAAATTATACGAAATGGACAAAAATAGGTGTTTCAATAATAGCCGCAGGTGCTTTGGGAAATATGCTTGATAGGATATTCAGAGGTTTTGTAGTCGATATGATAGACTTTAACGGCATATGGAAATTTGTATTTAATGTTGCGGATATGTATATTCACATAGGAATATACATTATTGTAATTGATTATCTTGTAAGAAAGCATAAAAAAAGAGTGATAAAGAAAATGTGAAAATTGAGAAAGGAGATGTTTAGTATGACTTTTCAGGAAATAATACTGACACTTCAGAAATTCTGGGGTGAAAGAGGTTGTGTAATAGGAAATCCTTATGATATGGAAACCGGAGCAGGAACTTTTAATCCTGATACATTTTTAATGTCGTTAGGTCCTGAACCGTGGAATGTAGCTTATGTGGAACCATCAAGAAGGCCTAAAGACGGAAGGTATGGAGAAAATCCAAACAGAGTGTATCAACATCATCAATTTCAGGTAATAATGAAACCTTCTCCTGAAAATATACAGGAACTTTATTTGGAAAGTCTTGTAGCGTTAGGAATAGACCCGAAAGTCCATGATATAAGATTTGTAGAAGATAATTGGGAAAGTCCTACATTGGGAGCATGGGGACTTGGCTGGGAAGTATGGCTTGACGGAATGGAAATAACACAGTTTACTTATTTTCAACAAGTAGGAGGAATCGAAGTGGAAATAACTCCTGCTGAACTTACATACGGACTTGAAAGAATAGCACTTTACTTACAGGATAAAGAAAATGTTTATGAACTGGAATGGGCAAAAAACGTTAAATATGGAGAAAGACGATACCAGTATGAATATGAAATGTCAAAATACAGTTTTGAAATAGCTGATGTTCCAATGCAGTTTAAATTATTTGATATGTATGAAAAGGAAGCTTTGAACTGTCTGAATCACAAACTTGTATTACCTGCATATGATTATGTTTTAAAATGTTCTCATACATTTAATAATCTTGATGCAAGAGGAGCTATAAGTACTACAGAAAGAATGTCTTATATATTACGTGTAAGGGATTTGGCTAAAAAATGTGCACAGCAGTTTGTAGAAGTGAGAAGAAAATTAGGACATCCGCTATTGAAAAAATAAAGAAACAGAGCTTTTATATAAGTCTATAAGCTGTAAATGAAATAATAAGGTTTATAATTAACCGGATAATTCTAAAATAGTATGTAAATTCAGTACAGCTTTTAGACTTATAATATATGATAGTTTTGTCAATTATGAAAAAATCGAAATTTAATTTTTCATTAATAAAATGAATCCGGGATAGAAATTAAGTTTTAGTACAGGAGGGGCGATACTGTATGGATACAAAACAAGTTTTATTTTTTTTGAAAAAATTAGAATGTGAATCTGTGAGAAAACTGACAGCGTTTTTATGCTGTTTTTTTATTTCAGATTTTTTGAAAATTATGAAGTAATAATATATACTTATGATAGAGTTCTAGTTTCCCGAAGACATCTCTATATGAATTTACAAATATCAAACAGTAAACCGGCGAGATATTCAAAAAATATTTGAAAAGTCATCATAAAGTCTAAATTGTAAAGTTAATAAATTTAAAATCAAACAGTTTAATAAAAATTTTTAATAGTTAAAAAAAGAAATAAAATTAAGAAATTTTAATATTAAAATAAAATGTAAATTTTATTTTTAGAAAAATTGTAAATATTATAAAAAGAGTAACTTGAAAAAGTCATGAATACGTGGTATTCTGATTAATATAAAAACTAATTTATAAGATAAGGAGAGAACAGTGAATTTTCTTTTTGAAATAGGATTGGAAGAGCTTCCTTCAAGATATATAAATGAAGCTGAAGCTGATTTGGAAAAATTGATTAAAAACGAGTTGAAAAATGAGAGACTCTCTTTTTCAGATATTGAATCTTTCAGTACACCAAGAAGGATTGCAGTAATAGTAAAAAATATATCTGAAAAACAGGAAGATTTGAATAAAAAAAGTATCGGTCCGTCAGTTGATGTAGCATATAAAAACGGAGAACTGACTAAAGCCGGAGAAGGATTTGTAAAATCTCAAAATGCCGGAAACGAAGACATTAAAATAATAGAAAATGAAAAAGGTAAATATATTTCCATCGAAAAATTTTTAAAAGGAAGAAAAACAGAAGAGATACTTCCTGAAATTTTAAATAATATATTGAAAAAGATAGAATTTGAAAAATCAATGAAATGGGGAGAGAAACAGTTCAGATTTGCAAGACCTATAAAATGGTTTATTACACTTCTTGGAAGTAAAGTACTGGATTTTGAATTTGAAGGGATAAAATCCTCAAATAAAACAAGAGGAATGAGATATTTCGCTTCTCAGAATATTGTAATTAATGAAGCTTCGGAATATGAAAAAATATTACTGGAAAATTTTGTAATTGTGAAAAAAGAGAGACGGCGTGATAAAATTCTGAAAAGTATAAAAGAAAATTGTGAGAAAGACGGAGATAAGGTTATAATAAATGATTATTTACTTGAAGAAGTTGTAAATCTTGTTGAATATCCTTATGCAATAAAAGGTGAATACAGTGAGAATTATTTATTACTTCCTGAAGATATTATTACAATTACTATGGAAACTCATCAAAGATATTTTCCCGTAAAAGATAAAAATGGCAAACTGACAAATAAATTTGTACTTGTGAGAAATGCTCCTGAACATTCTGAAACAGTCAAAAAAGGTAATGAAAAAGTTATAGAACCTAGACTTGCAGATGCGAAGTTCTTTTTTGAGGAAGATTTAAAAAATAAATTTTCCGATAATGTAAAAAAACTGAAAGAAGTTACATTTCAGAAAGATATGGGAACTATATATGACAAAATACAAAGAAGTAAAAGAATTGCTGAATATCTTATAGAAAAAACGCGAAAGCAGTCGGAAAAGAAAAATATATTAAGAACAGTAGAATTGGCAAAAGCGGATCTTGTTACAAATGTAATAGGGGAAAAGGAATTTACTAAATTACAAGGATTTATGGGTTCAATTTATGCTGAAAAACAAGGAGAAGAGAAAAATGTTGCTTTAGGAATATTTGAACATTATTTACCAAGATATCAGGGAGACAGTCTGCCTACCACAGTAGAAGGAGCAATAGCAGGAATCAGTGATAAGATAGATACAGTTGTCGGATGTTTTTCAGTAGGCTTGAAACCTACAAGTTCAAAAGATCCTTATGCTTTAAGACGAGCCGTTCAGGGAATAGTATATGTTACGTTAAATGCAAAGCTTGAATATGATTATAAGGAGCTGGTAAAAGAATCTTATCAAATATTTGCAGAAAGTAAAAAAGTTCTTGAAGAAAATGTGATTATAGATGTAATAGAATTTTTCAGACAAAGAATAATAAATGTATTATCCGAAAAATATAGTAAAGATTTAATTAATTATCAGATCAATCTTGAAAATGACATTATAAAATTAGATAACAGACTGTTTATTTTATCAGAATTATCAAAAACTGAAAATTTTGGAAAACTTGTAAATCTTCTTAAAAGAGTAAAAAATATAGTAAAAGAAGAAAAAAGCGAAGTTCCTGTAAATGAAAGTTTATTCAGTACAAAAGAAGAAAAACAGATACTTCTATTTTCGGATGAATTGGAAAATCTTGAAAATAAAGATTTTTCAGAGTGTATAGAAATGTTGTTGAAAAAAGAAAACGTTATAAATGACTTTTTTGACAAAGTAAAAATCAATGATGAAAATACAACAATTAAAAATAACAGGATATCACTTTTAAAAAAATTGGAAAAAGTTGTTGATAAAATAATAACTTTATAAAATTAATTAAAAAATAATTTTTATTTTACAAAATTTAATTTTTGAAAATGACGAAACTAAATAAAAATTTCTTTCTTTCCTTAAAAAGAGAAAATGCTTTTTTTCCAGTATTTTCAACATTAAGAAGAAAAAGTCGGAAAATTGGAGAAATAGAAATTTATAGTAAGACAAAAATAAAAAAGTTCAAAAATAAAAAGTAAAAAAATAGTTGATTTTTTTGGCAACATATAGTATAATCTTAGAAGAAGATTAGGGAGACTATTTGGAAAATCAAATGTTTGAAATATTAAGGAGGAAATTAAATGAAAAAGTTAGTTATTTTAGGAACAGCTTTATTAGCATTAAATGCTGTAGCGTCAGAAATCCAATTTAAAGGTGGATATGACTTCACTAGAAAAGTGAAATCCGGATATGGTGATGATCTTAAACTTAAAGGTGGACCAACTTTAGGTGCTGAATACATTTTTGATAATCAAGGTGAATTTGAATGGGGATTAGGAGCAGAATACAAATTATCTCCAAAATCTGGAAAGTTAGTGGATAAAAAAGATAAAACAAATAAAATTGCAAGAGTTGCTCCTGTTTATGCATTAGGTAAATTCAACATAATCACTACAAATTCAGGAAATGATGCATTATATGTATTAGGAAGAGCAGGATACGCATTCGCTAATGAATCAAAAGAGCTTGGAAGAGCAGGAGTAGATGTTTCCGGTGGGCTGTATGCAGCAGCAGGTATAGGAACTGAATTCGGTCCTGTATCATTGGAAGCGGTTTACGAAAGAGCAAACTTGAAATTTAAAGTTGCTAATGAAAGAGAAAGAGGAAAAGTAGATTCATTCGGATTAAAATTAGGATATAGATTTGGAAAATTACAAAACGACAGATCACCTAAAGTGATTACTCAAACAATAACTGAAACTATTAAAGTAGAACCAAAACCAGAACCGAAAGTAATAAATACTGCAACTGCTGTATTCCCTTTCAATTGTTCAGTTGAAGAGAAAAAATGTGTAATTAAAGGATTTAAAGTTGATGGAAGAGTACCTAATCAATCAGAAGCAAGAGATTTAGGAACTATTGCAAATGTAATTAATCAATTTGCTGATGGTGGAACAATTGATTTTGTTGGACATACAGATTCTACAGGATCTGATGCTTATAACCAAAAGTTATCAGTAGCAAGAGCACAGAATGTTGCAAGATTGTTAAGAGAATACGGATTGAAAAATTCAATTTCTTATGGAACAATCACTGGTAGAGGAGAATCTCAACCTGCTGATACTAACAAAACTGTTGGTGGAAGATACAATAACAGAAGAGTTGAATTATTCTTCCAAAATGTAGATTTCAATAACGTAAGATTAATTAACCAATAATCGGAATATAATTGAATATTTTAAAAAGAGCTATTTACTTAGCTCTTTTTTCTTAAAAAAGATTGACAAGGAAATATAAATAATATATAATATATAAAAGATTTATTTGGAAATACAATTAATTAAATATCTTTAGGAGGATGTTATGAAAAAATTAGGAATTTTATTTGTATTGTTAAGTGCGATCAGTTTCGCAGATTATCAAACAATAAATGCAAAATTTAGCAAACTGGAAGGCGAATATAACCAGCTTGTTAACATGGAAAATCAGCAATATGCAAAATTGAGAGGAAATGCTGAAACAGCTACTCAAGCGTTACAAGAAAAGCAAGCTTTAAAAGCAGCAATTGAAGAAAAAATGTCGAAATTGGAACAGACAAGAAATACAAAATATTTTAAAGGTGAATATGAAAATCTTGTAAAAGAATACAAAAATGTAGTAAAAGCATTAGATGCTGAAATAGCTTCATTATCTAAAGTAGTAAATAACTTTGATAAAGTAGAAGAATTAAAAGGAGGAAATTAGTAATGAAAAAAAAATTAGCAGTTTTAGTAGGAGTATTAGTATTAAGTAGTATGGCTTTCGGTGCTGCACCGGCAAAAAAATCTTCTTTAGAAGATAGTTTAAACAATTTGGAAAAACAACTTCAAAGATTGGACCAAATGGAACAACAAAAATTTAACGAGCAGGCAGCTTTAGCACAAGCAGCACAACAAAGATTAGACAAATATTTAGCAATGCAGGCAACTATTGACCAAAGAATAGCTGATATCGAAGCAAATGCTGATAAAAGTATCTTTGGAAAAGAATTTAAACAAAAAATGTCAGAATTCAAATCTTTAAGAGCTGAATTGGATAAAGAGATTAAAAAAGAACAAAAAGTATTAGAAGACTTTGAATTGTTAAAATCTTTAAGATAATTATTTGATAATAACTTAAAAAGATTATTTAATTAGTGAAAAATAGGTTTGAAATATGAATTTGTATTGAAACCTATTTTTTATTTCCGATTTGCTGTTAAAAAATACTTGAAAATAACCTGAAAGTATGATATTATTATTTGAATTAATGGAAATAATATCCTAAATAGATAGAAAGGAGTCACATATGAAAAAAGATATACATCCTGATTATAAGTTTGTTGTATTTGAAGATACAAGTAATGGAGATAAGTTCTTAGGGAAATCTACAAAAAGCTCAAAAGAAACGACAACTTTTGAAGGTCAAGAATATCCTGTAATTAAAGTTGCTACAAGTTCTACTTCACATCCTTTTTATACAGGTAAGTCTAAGTTTGTTGATGAAACTGGAAGAGTTGATAAATTTAAGAAAAAATATAATTTATAATATAAACAGAGTTACTATTTTTAATAGTAGTATTCTCTGTTTTTTTTTAAGAAATTAAAAAAATTTTAAATAATGAAACGGAGTGATTATACTAATGGCAGTTTATGAATTGAAGCATCCTTTGATTGAGCATAAGCTAACAAATCTGAGAAATAAAAATACTGATACGAAACTTTTTAGAGAGAGTTTGAATGAGATCGCGGGGTTAATGGTTTATGAAGCTACAAAGCATTTACAGCTGAAAGAAATAGAAACTGAAACACCTATTCAGAAAACAAAAACAAAGATTTTAGATGAACCTGTTACATTAGTACCTATTTTAAGGGCAGGCCTCGGAATGGTTGAAGGGATACTGCAATTACTTCCTAATGCAAAGGTCGGACATTTAGGGGTATATAGAAATGAAGAGACATTTGAACCGACTTATTATTATGCTAAAATGCCTTTAAATGTAGCAGAAAGTCAGGTATTTATAACTGATCCTATGTTAGCTACAGGAGGATCGATGATTTATACAATTGATTATTTAAAACAAAAAGGCGTAAAAAATATAACTATGCTTTGTATTATCGGTGCTCCTGAAGGGATTAAGAAAGTTATTGAAAAGCATCCCGATGTGGATTTGTATATAGCGGCAATAGATGAAGGACTTAATGAAAAAGCATACATATATCCGGGATTGGGAGATGCCGGGGATAGAATTTTCGGAACAAAATAAAATAGTAAAAAATCATGGAAGAAATTTTGTCAGCCATGATTTTTAAGTTTGTAGTAAAGTTTTTAAAATCTTTTAGAAATTTTGTTATATATAAATGCTAAAAAGGTTTAGTAAATTTAAATGTATAGAGAATCGAAGAAAATGTACTGTTCCGTATGTTTTATATTATTTTCATGGATATCCCGAAGAGAAATGGGAATAAAAAAGTTTAAAAAATTAATTTGGTTATTTTATCAAATTTTTCATTCCGTAAGCTTCTCTTTTCATTTTGTTAGATTTTATAATTAAAATTAACAATTTATATTTTTCTGAAAATATTATTTATAATTTTGGAATATTTTTTATTTATAAAATAATTTTACTTAAAACTGTTCCAATAAGGTAGAAAAATATATTAAATTATAAGTTTATATTTTATAGAAGCAGTAAAGACAATATTTTTGATTTTTTAAATATATAGTTTGTAGTTGAAAGATTATTTTAACTTATGGAATAATTTTATTAAAATATCTTTTAAAAATTTTAATCTAAAGGTAGTTTCAATATAACGATTGAACCTGAAGAAACCGGTTCTATCTGTATTCCGTATTCATTTCCGTAATAAAATTTTATTCTTTTATCTACATTTTTTATTCCTACACCGCCGATTTTAGTTTTTTTGAACTGCTTCGATTTTTCAAATCCAATTCCGTTATCTTCAATTATAATATTTAAGTAACTATTGTTTTTGGAAACAGTGATATTTATAATTCCTTTACCCAAAATATTTTTAATACCGTGATAAATAGAATTTTCAACAATAGGTTGAATAATTATTTTAGGAACTACTGTAGACAGCAAACTTTCATCTACTTTAAAATTGTAAGTAAGTTTTTCTTCATATCGCTGTTTCTGAATAAATAAATATTCCTGAACATGAGTAAGCTCATCCTTTAATGAAATCTTTTCATTTCCGTTACTAAGAGATAATCTGAAAAAATTCGCAAGGGATTTTGTTATTGTAATAACTTGCTCACTGTCACCAAATTCAGTCATCCATATGATAGTGTCAAGAGTATTGTAAAGAAAATGAGGATTTATTTGACTGTGCAGCACTTTAATTTCATATTCTCTCAAATATTTAATTTTATTAATCATGGAGTTAAAATGTTTTACCAAAACTTCAATTTCATAGCTTGTATTTTTTTCAAGAGAAAATTCACTTAAAGAATTTTCAAATTTTTGTATATGATTTTCCAGCTTTATAAGAGGCTGAATTAATTTTCTTATAATCAAGTAAGTGACAATGGTAGTGAATGTGAGAGAAATAAGAAATATAGCTATAATAACATCAAAAAAACTTTTTTTCAAAAGAACAAGGTCATTCATTTCAGAAAAACTTATTAATTGCCAATCGGTATTTTCTATATGTACTTTTGTCAAAGCTATATTTTTGTTTTTATAGTATTCCTCGTTTTGAGATAAAAATTTATCCAGACATTCTTTATTTATAAAACAGTTTACATTTTTGTAATATATAATATTTTCTTGTCCGTCAATTATGAGATTATCACTGTGTTCTCCGACAGAAATGTCTTTCAAATATTCATTTAAAGCTTGATATTTTATGTCAAAGACAATAACGCCTAAATTTTCTCCACTTTTATTTTTTATATCTTTACTTATAGATAAAACCCAACTTGTCATATCCATAGAAGTCTGTTTTTTTCTGATAGGATTTAAGACAGGATGGTCAGTATTGTTTATAGCACTGATATACCAGCTTTCTTTCATCATATCAGCTGAAATATCCATATTGACTGATTTTTCATTGGAAATAATATCCCCGTTTTTTCCTATAATAGTTATACTTTTTATATTTCCATTATTTTCATTTATTATGAGTTGAATCATTTTTTCAACATTTTCTCTGGAAATTTCATTGTGATTTATTAAAGTTTCTGCAATGTCAGTATTGACAGATAGAAGATTTATAAGATTTTTCAATTTGTCCATATACAAAGAAACATATTCCGCACTTTTTTCAGCACTTTTTCGTGTTGATTCTATTTCCTTTTTCATTATAATATATTTTGAACTGTAATAAAAAATGCTGCTTAAAAAAAATATAAACAGGAAATTACCTATTAAATAGTAGATTATTATTTGAAACATCATGGATTTTCTTATGGATTTTTTTAATAATTTCATAATTTCTCCTATTGTGCGAAATGTTTTTATATATTAATTTTTTTCAACTATGTTTTTTTTAAATTCTTTAGGTGTTATCCCAAAAGTTTTTTTAAACTTGGAGTTGAAGTAATGAACATTCTCAAAACCGATACGTTCTCCTATTTCATAATTTTTTAAATCGGTTGTAAGTAAAAGTAATTTTGCTTTTTCCATTCGTACATTGTTCAAATAATTCTGAAAAGGAACACCGAACAAACTTTTAAAAAGAGAACTTAAATATCCTGAAGATAAACTCAGATCATCCGCAAGAGAATTTAAGTTAAAAGAAACATCGCTAAAATTGTCTTCAATTTTTTTTGAAATAATACTTTTGTATTTGCTATTTGAAGTTAGAGTATCTGTAGTTTCATTTTTAATTTTATTTATAAGCTTTTCAGCTTCAATATGTTTTTTTTCTTCATTAAGTTCAAACACAAGCTTTGTTATAATTTCGTTTATATCCTTTTTTGAAACAGGCTTGAGTATATAGTCTTCTACACCTATTTTAAGAGCTTTCTGAGCATATTCAAAATAATCGTATCCGGTTATTATAGCAATTTTTGTTCCTTTTTTTATATTTTTCATTTCTTTTGCAACGGTAAGTCCATCTTTAAAAGGCATATTTATATCGAGAAGTACAAGATCAGGTAAAACTTCAGAAAATACCTTAGAGGCGGAGTTTCCGTCTTCCGCCTCATATATATCAGTTATTCCATATTTATCAAAATCTATAAATGTTTTTATTCCCCTTCTTATTATAGGTTCATCATCAACTATTAAAAGACTGTACATTTACTTTAAAGCTCCTTTTATTTGTGCTGTATTCAGGTGACCGGGTAATACTTTTGTAATATTTAAGTTTGCATCCAATATTAAATTTGAAGGATATCCTCTAACTTGGGCTTTTTTAAGTATTTCCCCTTTTTCATCTAACAATACGGTTACATTTTTATAGTTTAATCCTTTATACCATTGTATAAATTTATCTTTAGGTTTTTCGCCTTTATGCCCCGGAGAAACTATAGTTATTACTTCAAAATTTTTATTTTTTTCTCCACTAAGGACATCTATTTCATGGAGTCCTGAAAGACATATAGGACACCAAGAAGCCCACATTTTTACATAAACTTTTTTTCCTTTATATTTACTGAGTGAAACAGTATTATTATTTATATCTTTTAATTGAATTCCGTTCAATGAATTACCTCCTGCGGCTAAAATATTAAAACTTAATATTACAAGTAATAACGTGATAATTTTTTTCATAGTTTTCAAATCCTTTCTTTACTTTATGTTTTTATTTAAAAATGCAATTTATTTGTTATAAGTAAAATGCCCATAAAAATAATAAGTATTCCTCCGATGATTTTAAATTTATCCAGATATTTATTCAAAGATCTTGTTCTCTTTAACAGCTCTTTAGAAAAAAATGAAAACAGGATAAAAGGTGTAGCCAGTCCTAAAACATAAATAAACATCATCATTCCTCCGTATATTGCAGAACCTCTGTCTCCTGAAAGGGCAAGGACTGATGTTAAAATCGGTCCCACACAGGGAGTCCAGCCTAGACTGAATGTCAATCCTAATATTAACGCTTCAAGAGATGAACTTTTCCCGTCAGTTTTTATTTCAAGCAGTTTGGTTTTTTCTAACTGTTTAAATTTCAATATACCCATCTGATGTATTCCTAAAATTATAACTATTATTCCTGAGATTATTCTTATGTTGTCGTTAAAAAAAATATTTCCTAGAAATCCGAAACTGAACCCTAAACTTACAAATGTGAGGGATAATCCCATTATAAATAGAAACGTATTTATTACAGTTCTTTTGCCCTTACTTAAAATCCCGAGATATACAGGAACAATAGGAAAGATACAAGGTGAAAAAAATGAAGCAAGTCCTGCTAAAAACACACTTCCTATTAATAATTGCTGTCCAAACATATTTTACTCCTTAAATTATTTAACTAAATTTACAAGATATTCGTAACCTTGTTTTTCCATCTCTTTTAACGGTATGAATTTTATTGCGGCACTGTTTATACAATATCTAAGTCCGCCTTTGTCTTTCGGGCCGTCATCAAACACGTGTCCTAAATGAGCTTTCCCGCTTCTACTTAAAACTTCGGTTCTTATCATATTGAAACTTGTATCTTTTTCATAAGTTACAACATCTTTTACAATAGGTTTAGTGAAGCTTGGCCAACCGCAACCCGAATCATATTTATCTTTTGAAGAAAATAAAGGTTCGCCTGTAGTTATGTCTACATAAAGTCCTGCTTCATGATTATCCCAGTATTCATTGCTGAATGAATGTTCAGTATTTTTCTTTTGAGTAACGCTGTATTGTAAAGGTGTAAGTTTTGCCTGTAATTCTTTGTCGCTTGGTTTAGGATAGTCTTTAGGATCTATAATAATGTTATCAGCTTGTTCCAAATCTATATGGCAATATCCGTTAGGATTTTTCTTTAAATAATCCTGATGGTATTCTTCAGCTAATATATAATGTTTTAACGGTTCAACTTCAACTTGGATTTTATCGCTATATTTTTGCTGTTGTTCTTTTATTTCTCTAACAATAGTTTCTTTATCTTTAATATTTGTATAATATATACCTGTACGGTATTGTCTTCCTCTGTCGTTTCCCTGTTTGTTTATACTTGTAGGATCTATAACCTGAAAATAATATTTCAGTAATTTGTCAAGGGAAATTTTATTTGCATCATATTTTACATGTACTGTTTCTGCATGATCAGTTCCGTGTAAAATCTGATAATTTGTAGAATCTGTTTTACCATTAGCGTAACCTGAAGTAGCATCTTTAACTCCGTAAATTCTTTCCATATACGCTTCTATCCCCCAGAAACAACCTCCTGCGAGATAAATTTCTCTTATATCCTCTTTAATATCGGATTTTGTAATTTGTTTGTCATTCATCATTGTGCCGTCCTTTTTATTCATATTTTTTGTTTCCGTTTTCTTTTTTGACATATTGTCATTTTTCATTACCATAGCTGCTGAAAGAAGGGTAGCAGATATGGCGAATAATACCAATCCTTTGTATTTCATAATTTCCTCCCTATGATTTTCAAAATTCTTTCTCTTGGCTTGTGAAGAAATTATATCTCATAAAAAATGAAATTATAATAAATTATAATAATTTTTTTTTATAATTTTATCATATTATAGCAATATTTAGTAATTTTTTTATAAAAAATTTGAATGTTAGATTTTTACTTATATTTCAATTTTATTTTTCTATTACTGTCATAATTTAACTGCACTTTTACGAAAGAAAAATATTGAAAAATAAATATAAATTTATTTAAAATTCAAAATGACTGTTGCTTTTCTTGAAAAATTGGGTTAGAATGTATTGAATAATAAAAATAAAATTAATAAACGCATTTTAAATTTGAAAAGGAGAATAATTATGAAAATTAAAGTGAAATTTTTTAAAGGATATTTCCAAGAGAAATTACCGAGAAAAATAGCAGCTTTTGTAATGCTGCTGTTTTTTAATTTCAATATATTTTCCGAGGTAATACCTGATCCTGCAAGTATAGGGACAAGAGTAACAAAGACGGCTTCGG